>DASTDR010000583.1:0-12236 GCA_035710265.1 Gemmatimonadales bacterium
CCTCGCCCCCGCCGTCGCCATCCCCCGACCGACATCGTCGCGGATTGTGGGGGGAGTTCGGCGGCGGGCCGGGGTACGTACGGATCGCCTGCTCGGACTGCGAGGACGTGATCGGCACCGGCGGCGCCACGAGCTACTTTCGCATCGGCGGCGTCGTTTCGAGAAACGTCGTGATCGGCTTCGAAGTCTTTTCGCTCCTCGATGAGGGGTTCGGTTTTTCGCCCACCGATACCAACATGATCGCCGAAACGGGAACCGCGGCCATCGTGCTGCTCTGGTATCCGGGACGGCATGGATTGTTTTTCAAGGGTGGCGTGGGGGCCGCGTTTGGCCAGTTCTCGGTACCCACCGACAGTAGCGGAACAGTGGTCGCCGATACCAGCAGCGGCGGGGGTATCGGCATCACATTTGGGTTGGGGTGGGACCTGCCGATCTCCCGCAAGTTCGCGATCACCGCCAACGCCGCGGCGTTTGTTACCGCGGTTGGTGACGTCGTCTTGCCGGGGCGCCGGGTCGACGACGTGATCGCAACGATTTATCAGGCGTCGATCGGGTTTACCATTCGGTAGGTCGCGCTACCGCAGCACCTGCTCGCCGTCCCGAGCGTGCGACTCCATCTGCCGCTTTACCATCTCGTAATACGTCCCGCGCGCGCGCATCAGGTCCTCATGCGTGCCACGCTCGATGATCCGGCCCTCTTCCATCAGCAGGATCAGATCCGCGCGATGAATCGTCGAGAGCCGGTGCGCGATCACGAACGTGGTCCGGTCCGCGAGCAAGTCGGCCATCGCCCCCTGGATCAGCTGCTCGCTCTCCGTGTCAAGGTTCGAGGTCGCTTCATCGAGAATGAGAATCTGCGGCGATGCGAGAATCGCGCGCGCAATCGCCAGGCGCTGCTGTTGTCCGCCTGACAGCTTGACGCCCCGCTCACCAATCGTGGTCTCGTAGCCCTGCGGCAGCCGCACGATGAACTCGTGCGCATTGGCCCGGCGGGCCGCGTCGAGCACCTCGGCCTCGGTCGCGTCGTGCCGGCCGTACGCGATGTTCTCGCGCACCGATCCGTCGAACAGGAATACGTCCTGTTGCACGATAGCCAGGAGGTCGCGGTAGCTGCGCAGCCGGAAGTCGCGGATGTCGGTGCCGTTCAGCAGCAGCCGGCCCTGCGTCGGATCGTGAAAGCGCGCGACCAGGTCGGTCACCGTGGTCTTGCCGGCTCCGCTGCGCCCCACCAGCGCCACGACAGAACCGCCCGGGACCGTGACGCTGAAGTCCCGTACCACGGGCATCCCGGGCCGGTACTCGAACGCGACGTTGTCGAACCGGATCTCGCGCACGGTTGTCGGCGCCTCCGTTGCGCCGGGCTTGTCGGGCTTGTCCTGCTCCATCCCGAGGACCTCGAAGACCCGCTCCATGGCCGCGAGCGAGCGCTGCATCTCCGAGAAGGAGTTGACGATGCTCCACACGGGATTCAGCAGGAGGAACATGTACCACTGAAACGCCATGATATCGCCGACGGACGCGCGGCCGACGATGTTCAGGTACCCGCCGAACCAGACGATCACGACGCTGATGCCCGCTTCGAGCAGCCCCCACGAAGTCCACAACAACAGCTCGCGGCGGTGCGCGAACAACTCCTTGCGCAGCACGGTGTGACGGCCCAGCAGGAAACTCAGCAGCTCCTGCACCTCCTGGCGGAACGCCCGGACGACCCGGATTCCCGAGAAGGTCTCGCCGACGCGGCCGTCGACCACCTCCACATCCTTGCGCACCGAGCGGTAGATCGGCCTGATGCGGCGCGTGAAAATGAGGCTCAGCACCATCACGCCCGGAATGATCGCGAGGGCAGTGACGGCGAGCTGCCAGTTCAGCGCGAGCAGGATGCCGATCGCGATGATGAGCCGGACGACCGAGATCGCCGGGGAAATGACCGCCATCTGAAGCAGGCCGGTCGTCGTTTCCACGTCCCCGGTGATTCGCGACAGAATCCCGCCGGTCTTCATCTCCCAGAGGCGCGGCAGCGGCAGGTGCAGCAGCCGCTCGTACAGCGCCCGGCGCAGCGCGAGCATGACCCGCACATTCAGCAGCCGCTGGCGGTAATCCTTGAAGCCGCCGCCCACGTGCGACAGGATGACGACCGACAGAAAGACGAGGCCCGTGAGATTGAGCCGCACCAGACGGGAGTCGGTGTCGAGGTCCTGGTTCAGGATCACACGGTCGATGATGTGCCGAATGAACAACGGCTCGATCATCTGGAGCGCCGCCACCACCAGCGCGATGAGGAATACGGCCGCGAGCTCTTTGCGGTGTGGCTTCAGCCAGCGCAGGTATTCCCGCACATAGGCGCGCCGTGATTCCGGCGCGCCGCGCGCGGGCGCGGGACCGCCGTCCTCGGACGTCGCGTCGAGGCGGCGGAGCTTGTAGTCCTGAACGAACTCCTGGTAGCGCTGCTTCGACGAGCGAGCGGGGCTCACGCGAGAACGTGAACCCCGCCGCCCCCGACAGTCAACGTCCTATTTGGCGAGATCGCCGAGCACTCCAATCAACAGCTTCAGCTTCGACTGGTCGCGCGAGGTCGCGAGATCGCCGTTCAGCTGGGTCACCACCTGGTTCAGCGCGTCCTTCCGGGCCTGGCCTGAGGCGCGCTCCGCCGCGGTCAGCGCATCGCGGGTGGCGTTGATCCTGGCCGACGCCAGGCCGCCTGAGCGCGCGAGCTGGTCGAGATACGCGCGCGCGACCACGAAGCTCGCCGGCCACACCAGCTTCTGCTGGTCCTGCGCGTTCAGGTACTCGAAGCGGACGAGCTTGGCCGCGTCGATCTCGTTCTGCGACAGCAGCGGGCTCGCGGTGAGCTCGAAGATGTCGAGGCCGCGCGCGATTTCAGAGCTGATGATGTACCCGTTGTACCAGTAGGCCGACCACGAGCCAGCGCCGACCAGCTTGGTCGAATCCATCGGCCCGCGATCGAAGTACGCGACCTCGAACGGCTTCGCCGGATCGGTCCAGTCGAACACCGACACGCCGCCCTGATACCAGCCCTGTGCCATGATGTCGCGGCCGGGCACGGGGATCAGCGTGCCGTTGTGGGCGACGCAGTTCTCGTTCCTGGTCTGCGGTGCCGGGAGCTTGTAGTAGCTCTTGAAGTCCATCTTGTTGTTCGCCAGCGTGAAAATGGCGTTGGCGCCCCATTCCGGCTTGTCGCTGGGCCGGCAGCGCGCCTGGAGTCCCCCGCCCCATTCATCCGTGAACAGGATTTTGCTGCCGTCGTTGTTGAACGTCGCCGAGTGCCAGAACGAGAAGTTCGAGTCGGCGGCGGCGGCGATCCGCTTCGGATTGGTGACGTCGCGGATGTCGAGCAGCAGGCCGTAGCCGCCACACGCGCCGCCCGCGAGACCGATCGCCGGATAGACTGTGATGTCGTGGCACTGCGTCGGCCCCGGCCGCGGACCGCTCCGGTTCGGCGGATTCACGATGAGATCGACGATCTGCTGCACGTTGGTGCGCAGCGTCGCCGTGTCGGCCGCCGTCGGCGCGCCCGTTCCGCCGCGCGCCTTCACGATGCTGTCCAGGCGGCTCCGTACGAAGTTGGGGCCGAGCACGATGTCGGTCGTGTCGCGGGGCGTTCTGACCTGCGCCGTAAACCCACCCGCGGCACGCGCGGAGTCGGCCTGACGCTTCGCTTCGGCCTTGTCTTCGGACGCTTCCCCGTGGCTCGGTGCTTCGGTCAGATTCTCGAAGATGCGGGGCGAGCTCACGATGCGCGCCTGCGCGGGGTTCGCCAGCGGCACCTGAATTACCTCGATGCGGAACAGAGCCGTGTTCGGGTTCGAATCGGGCACGCCGACCGAGCAGCCCGGCAGTTCGTTGGGCGACCGGACGGGCGCTGAGCCGGACACGTAGATGTAGACGTTGTTCGAGTCGTTGGGCGACGTCACCACCGTGTGCGTGTGCGAGCCGCGGCAGGTCTGCACGTTCGCCAGCGGCTTCGGGTTGGCGATGTCGGTTCCGTCAAAGATCCGGATGCCGCGCAAGCGGTGATGATCGACGGTGTCCTGAACCCCTTGCGTCCCGCAGTCGGTCCGCCCGTTCAGTGCCTCACCGGACACGAAGAGCAGGTTCTTGTAGACCGAGACGTCGCTCTGGGATCCCGGGCAGACGAACCCCTTGACCAGCTTCACCTGCTTGGGATTCGAGATATCCCAGACTTGGACCCCGGAGAAGTTGCCCTGAATGACGTAATTGCCGCGGAACGCCAGGTCAGAGTTGATCAGCCGGAAATCGCCCGGCTCGCTGCGATTGATGAACTCGGGCGACGGCGGCGTGTTGGACACGAGCCGCATATTCCAGGCCGCTTCGGCGGCATTGAACCACCCGGCGCGCAGCCCGACGCGCGGGTCGGTCCGCGGCGCCGTGGTGCTGGCCGCCGTAGCCGGCGCAGCCGCAGACCCCGACTGGGATCGGGACCCGGCGCACGCCAGGGCCAGAAGCGGAATGGTTACCAGAAGTTTCGATTTCACTGAGCGCTCCGTTTGAGGTCCGCCAACATGAGAGTCATGCGATTGATTTCGGTGGTTTGATCGACGTGCACGTCGGTCGCGAACCGATAGACCGGGCCGTTCTCGGCGGCGCCCGGCACCGCGAGCAGCTTATCTACCATCGCGAGGGCGCCGTTGTGATGCTGGATCATGAATTCGAGGAATAGCCGGTCGAATTCGACGCCACGCGCGGCATCGAGCTGCGCCATCTGCTCCGGCGTGAGCATCCCCGGCATCAGCATGGGGTGATCCATGCCCTGCATGACGTGCCCGCGCGGATCGGCGGGCGGCACGTATTGATTGTGCTCGCGGAGCCAGCGCTGTGAGAACGCGATCTCGTCGTTCTGTGCGACCACGATACGCTCGCTCAGCGCCCGGATCGACGCGCTGGCTCCGTGGCTCGGAGCCCACTCGGCCATCTGAATTGCCTGCGCGTGGTGGCCGATCATCCCTTGGAGAAACTCCACGTCGGCCTGGGTGAACGGCGCGGCACCACGCGCAGCCGGCGGCCCCTCGGCGGGGGTCGTCGGCTCTACGGTGTTTGACGGCGGCGGCTGGTGTTTGGCGCAGGCTGTCAGTGTCGCGAGCGCCAGGACTAGAGAGACCCGTCTGTTCATGCCGGGCTAAAGCTATCCATGGCCTGAGTGGCCCGTCCACCCTGTTGCGAATAGCAACTACTTTACGCCATGCCTCGCGCCAAGCGTGCCGCCTCCGGCCCCGCCCCTCTCGCTGTGTCACCGCCGCTCGCGCCGATGCTCGCCAAGGTCGCCGAGGAGCTGCCGTGGGATGGCGACTTTCTGTTCGAGCCCAAGTGGGATGGGTTTCGCGCGATCGTATTCCGGGGGCCGGGGCAGGACGAAGTCTTCATCCAGAGCCGCGACCTGCGCCCGCTCGATCGCTACTTCCCGGAGCTGCACGCGATGTTCCTGCAGCAGCTGCCGCCCGGCGTGGTCGTCGACGGAGAGATCGTCATGCCGACCGAGCACGGACTCGATTTTGGCGGCCTGCAGATGCGCCTGCACCCGGCGGCTTCGCGTGTGGCGATGCTCGCGAAGGCCACGCCCGCTTCGTTCGTTGCATTCGATCTGTTGGCGATCGGCGGAAGAAGTCTCCTGAGCGCTACACAACGCGAGCGCCGTGCCGAGCTCGCGACGCTCTTCAAGAAGATGCAGCGCCCGCTGCATCTCACACCCATGACGCAGCAGCGTGAGCTGGCGGTGGATTGGCTCAAGCGCTTTGAAGGCGCGGGATTGGACGGCGTGATCGCCAAGCCCGCGGGGGCCACGTATCAGCCCGGCAAGCGCGCGATGTTCAAGATCAAGCATGTTCGCACGGCCGATTGCGTCGTCGCCGGCTTTCGCTGGCACAAGAGCGGGGATGATGTGGTGGGGTCGTTGCTGCTCGGGCTCTATGACGACGGAGGCATGCTGCAGCACGTAGGGGTGACGTCGGCGTTCACCATGGCGATGCGGAAACAGCTCGTGAAGGAGCTCGCGCCGCTGCGGAAAGGCGCCCTGGCGCGACATCCATGGCGCAAGTGGGCCGAGGTGGAAGCCGAATCGAGCCGAATGCCGGGTGGGCAGAGCCGCTGGAGCGGGGGCAAGGACCTGTCATGGGAGCCGCTTAAGCCCTTGCGCGTGTGCGAGGTGAAGTACGATCACATGGAGGGTGACCGCTTCCGGCACCCTCCGGTGTTCCTGCGCTGGCGGCCCGACAAGAAGCCTACGGACTGCCGCTACGACCAGCTCGAGGTGACGCCCGCGTACGAGCTGGAGAAGGTTTTCGGGGCGGGGGCCTGAGCTTTTCGGGCACGTGTTGGAGATTGATCCGGATCCGATACCACGCCGAGGAGCGCCCGCGCATCTGATCGACGAGCACATCCGCGGGCAGCAACCGCTTGGCGATCTTCGGATGCTTCTTCTTCCATGCGGCGAGCCCCGCCAGCGCTTCCCTCTTGTTCTTCCCGGTGCTCACCTCGATGAGCGGATATTTCTCCGCGCGCAGGCGCGACTTGGACGGTTGCACGCGCGGCGGCTCGCCGGGTTGCTTGCGGTAGTGCGGCGGCCAGGGCGCATCCCCCTGCCCTTCGCGCTCCTGCCGGGCCGATAGTTCGAGCAGCTGCTCGAGCGAGCCGCCGTGCTGATCGATCGCCGCATGGCGGTCGCCGACCTGCGCGAAGCGCTTCGGCATCGTGCCGAGCGTGAAGTCGGCCGGCTCGGCATCGTCGACTTCGTCCCAGTCGAGTGGCGCCGAGACGGTGGCGTCGGGACGCGGCCGCACCGAATAGGCCGCCGCGATCGTGCGGTCTTTGGCGTTCTGATTGTAGTCCACGAACACGCCCTGACGCTCTTCTTTCCACCACTTGCTCGTGGCGATTGTCGGTGCCCGGCGCTCCACTTCACGGGCCACTGCCAGGGCGGCGCGCCGGACTTCGTCAAACCCCCAGCGCCGCTCGATCCGCACGTAGATGTGCATCCCGCGCGATCCGGACGTCTTGGGCCATCCCACGAGGCCCATGTCGTCCAGCACCACGCGCGCTACGTGGGCGACCTGTCGCACCTGCGACCACTTGATGCCGGGCACCGGGTCGAGATCGACGCGCAGCTCGTCGGGATGATCGAGGTCTTCCGCGCGCACCGGATGCGGATGCAGCTCGAGACAGGCGAGATTGGCCAGCCACGCGAGCGATGCCGCATCGCGCGGGACGACTTCATCGGCGGTCCGCCCCGATGGAAACCGCAGCGTTACGACTTCGATCCAGGGCGGTCGCGACTCGGGGGCGCGCTTTTGATAAAACGACTCGGCGCCGATGCCGTTGGGAAAGCGGACGAGCATGTTGGGTCGGCCGCCGGCGCCGCGCAGCGCGCCGTCGGCGACGGCGAGGTAGTACTCGACGAGATCGCGCTTGGTGTACTCAGGCTTCGGGAACAGCACTTTGTCGGGATTCGAGATCGTGACCTCGTGCCCCGCGATCGTCCGGACTAACGATTCCGCCGCAGCCATGGTGAAAACTAAGACTGTGCCGCTGTCAGGGCATCAGTCGATTTTGCGAAGGTTTTGATTCGAGGGACCGTTAATGACGCTTCCCTCTTTATCGAAACGTGAGCCGTGACAGGGGCAGTCCCACGTCTTTTCGGTCGGATTCCACTGTACGACGCAGCCGAGGTGTGGGCAGACCGCCGAGAAGGTGTGAATCTGCCCGTAGGCGTCGCGGTAGACCGCGTGCTTCTTCAGCCCGTCGCGAACGACGGCTCCGCTCCCCGGCGCGATCTCCTCGACATCGGCTTCGTCGCCGGGCGCGAGCCAGTCGACATACTGCGCGGCGACGTTCGCATTCTCTTTCATGAACTGCCCGGCCGCGCGGAGCGGCTTGCGCGAAGGATCGTACAGCGCCTGCCACGGATTCTCTCTGCCCAGGATCAGGTCGGTGATCAGCATGCCGGCGATGGTGCCATGGGTCATCCCCATACCGGTATCGCCGGTGACCACGTACACGTTGTCCTGGAACCCCGGATTCCTTCCGATGAATGCCAGCCCGTCGAACGACTCCATCACCTGGCCCGCCCAGCGGAATTCCACCGCTTCGATCATCGGAAAGCGCTTGCGTGCCCACGCCTCGAGCCGCGCGTGGCGGCGCTCGGTGTCGTCCGCCTGGCCCGTCTTGTGGTCCGCGCCACCGACGATGAGCACTTCGCGGTCCTCGATCCGATGCACGCGGACGTAGTGATACGGATCGTCCATGTCCCAGTAGAGTCCGCGGGGGACCGAACCGTTCTCGATACGCGCCCCGATGACGTACGTCGTGTACGGGGCCTGCTTGGTATGGATGAAGACGCGGTCGTTCACCGGCGAATTCGTGGCCACGACGACGGCGCCGGCATGCACGGTCCAGCGCCCGGACTGGACGTGGGCGGTTTTTCCGCCCTCGATCTTGTCCACGTGCGTCCCGCAAAAGATCCGACCAGTGCGCTCGACCTCGCGCGCCAGACCAGTGATGTACTTGAGCGGATGGAACTGCGCCTGGTTGGGATAGAGAATGCACGGGCCCGTATCGAAGAAATCGAGCGGTGCCCGGGCGAGTCGTTCCACCGGGAGTCCCGCTCGCAAGATCGCCGCGAGCTCGTCTGTGAGCGTCTTGATTTTCCCGCCCGGCGGCAGAAACAGGTAGCCGTCGAGCCGCTCGAAGTCGCAGTCGATCCCTTCCTCGCGGGCGATCTGCTCGATCCGAGCGATCGCCGCGGTGTGACTCTGGGCGGCGAGCTTGATGTTCTCGGTGCCGCGGCGGCTTTCGACCACACCGTAGCTGTTATCCATCGCCGCCGAGAGGTGCGCCGTCGTCCGGCTCGTGCTGCCGCCGGCCAGGATGCCGTCGTCGATCACTACCACCCTGCGCCCGGCTTTGGCCAGGTGATACGCGACCGACATTCCGGCGATACCAGCCCCGACAACGACAACATCGGCGCTGAGATTCTGGGACAGCGCAGGATACGAGGGAACGTCGAATGATGCGGACCAGACGGAGTCGTAGCGCGCAAATCGAGAGCCGACGGCGGTGGTCATGCTCTGCATACCCGACGCGCGCGCGCGAGTGTCGGAATTAATCCCAGAATTCGACGGTGCCGTCCTCCACGTGATACTCGGCACCGACAATCAGCAGTCCATCCCGTTCGACTCGGCGCTCGAGTAATGCCGAGCCATGCCTGAGATGATTGACGGAGGCCTCGACATTCGCCCGCACCGCTCGACGCGACAGCGCCTCCGGATCGCCGGCAATCGGCAGCTCGAGCAGCGGCTCGACAGACGGCCGGATTCGCTCGACGATCGCGCGGAGATTGGGCGACTGATTCTCCTGTGGCTCGCGCAACTGCTCCAGCGTCGCGGCGATCGCTCCGCATTGCGTATGCCCCAGCACGACCGCCAACCGCGTGCCGAACCGTTCGGCCGCAAACTCGACACTCCCTACCTGCGAGGGCGCGACGATGTTGCCCGCCACGCGGATGACGAACAGATCCCCGAAGCCCTGGCTGAACACCAGCTCGGCCGGGACTCGGGAATCCGAGCAGCCGAGGATGATGGCGAAGGGTTGCTGACCGGCGCTGGGTCGGCCGGCCGGGCCAGGCTCACTCGCGACAAACCGCCGGTTCCCCTCGCGTAGGCGCTCCAGCGCGTCGCGCGCGGGAATCACGACGGCCGATACTTGACGTACACGGTCCTACCCGGCGGCGCGGCGCACAATTCCTTCATGCCGATCTTGGTCGCGATCGACCGAGCCCCTTCATTATGATCGTCGATGGAGGCAATCACGCGCTCGACGTTGGTCTTGTCGAAGGCCCAGCGCAGGATCAGCTCGCAGGCACGCTTCGCCAGCCCCCGACGCTGGGCTTCGGAGCGCATCACGCACAGCACTTCCAGATCCTTCCCTTCCAGGGCATGCGAGGCTACCAGGCCGCCGACGCCGACGGCCAGATCTCCCTCGACGACGGCGAACAGCTTTGACTGGTCGCCCCCCTCAGGGAGCTGCCCCACGAACTCCCACACGTCGTCCTGCTGTTGTAACGCTCGGAGCAAACTGTCATCCGAAGCAGTCAGCGGGCGTAGTTCCATTCCCTAAGACTACCACAGAACCGTTAGATGCGGAGCGGCAGCGGTGGGGGGCGCTGCGGTCATGAGCGCAGCTCGACTTGTTCCGTCGCCAGCGTCCACCGTTCGAGCCCCGCCTCGAGCTCGCGCTTGAGCGTCTCGAGCCGTGCGCCGAGCTCGTGGGCTTCCCTGGCGCCCTCGGGACGGGTGTAGAGCGCCGGGTCCTCGAGCGCTGCGACGACGCGCGCGACCTCGGCCTCGAGTGTCGCGACCTCGGCTTCCGCCGCCTCGAGCTCTCGCTGTGCGCGGCGCAGGTCCTTGCGTGGGTCGCTCTTTGGCGCGGGCGCCACCCGCTGACGCTCGTGCACCTGGCGCAACGCCTGCTCTTCGGCGGCGCTGACGGCGGCGGCGTGAGCGCGCTCCGTGCTGACCTCTTCCCATTCCGCGAACCCGCCCGCGTACTCCGTCAGGTGCCGCTCGTGCAGGATCCACATGCGCGTGGTCAAGGCGCGCAGCAACGCCCGGTCGTGGCTCACGAGAATCACCGTGCCGTCGTAATCGTCGATCGCGTCCTCGAGCGCCTCGATGGATTCGACGTCGAGATGATTGGTCGGCTCGTCCAGGATGAGCAAGTTGGCGCCCGACAGCATCAGGATCGCGAGCGCAAGCCGCGCGCGCTCGCCGCCCGACAGCGAGTCGGCGCGGCGCAGCACCTCCTGTCCCGAAAACCCGAAGCGACCCAGGTGCCCCTGGATCGGACCGCGCTCCCATTTGGGACGCAGCGCGGCGATCACATCGTAGAGCGTTTTGTCGAGCGGCACCTGCGACATATCCTGCCGGTAGTAACCAGGCTTGATTGACCCACCGAGTCGGAGCTCGCCGGCCTTCGTGGGATGTTCGCCCAGCAGCGCTCGGAGCAAGGTGGACTTCCCCGACCCGTTGCGTCCGATGATCCCGAGCACTCCGGTACGCTCCAGTGTTCCGCTGAACCGCTCCACCAGCGCGCGCTCGCCGATCGCAATCGTGACGTTCTTTGCTGCGACGACTTGATCGCCACCGCGATCAACCACCTCGAACCGCAGCGCCATTGTCCCGTCGGCGCCGATGACCGGGCTGAGCCTTGGCAAACGCTCGAGACGTTTGCGTCTGCCCTTGGCTTGCTTGCTGTTCTGCCCGGCGATGTTGCGGGCGATGTAGTCGCTCTCTTTGGCAATGGTCTTTTGCTGCTGCTCGAACGCGCGTTGCTGGGTCACGCGGCGCTCGGCGCGCTGCGCGACGAAGTCGGTGTAGCCCGCCGAGTACGCCGTGGCCGTGCCACCTTCGAGGTGCAGCACGTGATCCACCGTGGCGGACAGAAAGGCGCGGTCATGGCTCACGAGCAGCACCGTTCGCTCGCTGGCGGCCAGGTATTGCTCCAGCCACTGCGTCGTCTCGAGATCGAGGTGATTCGTCGGCTCGTCCAGCAGCAGGACATCGGCGGTCGACATCAGCTGGCGCGCCAAGCCCAGGCGCCCGAGCTCGCCACCGCTCAGCGTCGACAACGGTGTGACGCGAGCCTGCGCAGGATCGAACTCGAGGCCGTGCAACACGGCGTCGATGCGCGCCGTGACGGCGTAGCCGCCTTCGCGCTCGAAGCGCTCCAGATCTTCGCCGTACTGAGCCAACGCTCGCGGCGACGCGTCATGGGCGAGATTGGCGGCTTGCTCCACGAGGGACTGCTCGAGGGCCAACAGTTCGGCGAGCTCCCCCGCCGCGGCTTCCCAGACCGTCGTCGCGCCGCCGTAGTCGCGGTGCTGCTCGAGCAGCGAGACCCGGAGTCGGGGCGCCCGCGCAATGCTCCCGCGGGTGGGCTCGAGATCGCCCGTCAGGAGCCGGAACAGGGTCGTCTTTCCGGTGCCGTTGCGGCCGACGATGCCCCAGCGATCGCCGGGGGCGATGGTGAAGGAGACGTCCGAGAATAGCTTCGTGGCGCCGAAGTCGACTCCGACGCCGGCGAAAGCGATTTGCGTCATGCCTTCACGGCTCGTCGCCGCTCGGCCCGTAGATCTGCGGTACCGTGGAACCCATGGGCCGCAGATATGTCGTGATCTGCCCGCGGTGATGGACGATGTCGAACAGGAAGCT
>DASTDR010000584.1:0-2459 GCA_035710265.1 Gemmatimonadales bacterium
GCCCGCCCCGGACCTGGGGCGGCAGACCACTTCGAAGGAAACGGTTTCCGTGCGCGGGAGAGACAGCTCGCGGTCCACCTTCTGGACCGTCGAGGCGGGTGCGCGTGACGGTCGCGACGGGCGACGGGATTTCTTTGCCATAGCGGGTCCTCTTTCGTACGTAGTGTCCGGCTTCCCTGGGCGCCGAAGCGCGAAGCGCGAAGGCGGCAGCCGGACCGTCCGTGCCGGTCCTCTGGCACGTCTGGGAATGCAGGTTGTGCATTCATCAACGACGGCGGACGGCAATGCGAACAGGGCGGGGCTGTATTAGTCCGCATCCTTCCCGTGAAATCCCGCGATCGTCGCGCTCGTCACAGAGAAGTCTCGCGGCCTGCACGCCCTGCTGAGCGCAAAAGGCTTGGTACTCGGCTTGCTTTGGCGTGTTGGCAGGTGGGTGATGTCACGTCTCGTCGCGCTGCTGATCGTGTCCCTGCTGCCGGGTGCGCCCCTGGCCACTGCGTCGTGTCTTGTCGCGTGCAGCATGGAGACCACGGCTGGCGCCGACGCCTGCCACGGGCAACAGGAAACACTCTGGAACAGCTCTCCGAGCGTTGTCGCAGGGGAGAGCGGCTGTGCCTGGGTCGCCAGTGCGCCGCTGTACGTGCGAGAGGATCGACGACAACCCGAACTGCCGATGACAGGGGCGGGCACCGGCATCGTGCGATTGGCTCCCTTCGATATCAACGACAACGTCGGCGTTCGGTACGATCCGAGTCAACCGCTACGGGTTCGGACGTCTCCGGTCGTGCTTCGCCTCTAGGACGCCTCCAGTCATCTGCCCGCGCACCAGTGGGGTGGAGCGGGCTTCTGGTCTCTCGCACCGAGAGAGAAAGGTGGCTGTCATGAGGACGATCCTTCACGCTGTTCTGGCGAGCCTCGGTTTGATGGGTGTTGTGGCAGTGGCCGAGGCGCAAGCGCCGGCGTCACCGCTGATGAACGCCATCGAGCTTCGGAAGCTCGTCGCGAGCGCCGAGCCCGATCACGTACGGCTTCGCGCGCACTTTCTGGCGGTGGCCGATCGCTATACTGCGGAAGCGACCCGGCATACCACGATGTCCCGTGCGTACACCGGCAGCCGGAGCCCCGGACTCGCCACGGGCATGCAGGCGCACTGCACGCGACTGGCCGAGCTGGCCACCCAGTCGGCGACAACCGTGCGTGAGCTAGCTGCGTATCACGAGAAGCTGGCCACGGGCACGCCGGCTACGGCGCCCCGTGGGGCCGGCGCGTTCGAGGCCGGAGCGGGCGCACGGAAACCAACCAGTGAGGAGCTGAACGCGCTGGCAAAGAGCGCGAGCACGCCAGCCGATCACCGCGCACTCGAGGAGTACTTCGTGACGCTGGCGAAGCGGGAGACCGCCAGTGCTGATGAATACGCTGCGAACGCGCAGGTGTACAGAGGAACCCGGCTGGCGACGGCTGCCGTGCACTACGATCGGCTGGCGACCCTGGCGCGCAACTCGGCCAAGGAAGCCAACGCCGCTGCGGCGATGCACAAGGGCCTTGCCGGCATCGCGAGGTGACAATCAGAGCCTTGGCGGAACGCGAAGCGGGGCCCTTGGCTGGACTACCCGGGCCGGCGCCGCCGGCCCGGGTAGCGGCGCATTTGGCGGTGTGTTTGACTGATTTGCCACATCGCGCGAACATGGAGTGGGTGTTGATGGTCCGAAGGTCGAACGTCGGTCGACTCGTTGCGACGGTGCTGTCGCTGACAGTCTTTGCGTCTTCCGTCTCGGTTGCCTACCCGTCCGAGGTGAGGGAAGCGCGGAAGGCCTGCTGCGCGGCGATGCACAGCGACTGCGGGGCTGCGGTGACAGCGCGAAGATGCTGTGCGCCGGATGAAGCCGGTTCGGCCGCGCTGGTACCGGACACCTCTCAGTCACGCCAGCGTGCGGTCGTGGTACTCGGCCACACTCCACTCGATTGGGGACTTTCGGCGACGGCCCGCGATGAGCGGGTCGCGCATTCGAGCCCGCCGCGGTCTCCGCGCACGCCCACGTACCTCTCCGACTCGGTCTTCCGCATCTAGTCTTTTCGTTGTTTGATCGTGCGGCGCCGCGCGGCGTGTGCCCGCGTGCGTGTCGCGTGACGCCTTTTTCTTCACAGGTAGTGTCCGGCTTCCCCGGCCTGAGCGAGGTCGAAGGCAATTCGGACAGTGGGTTGCGATATGGCGCGAAGACTGCTCGTTCTCGGAAGGCTCTGCTTCTCGTTCCACGCGGACCGGGCCGCCCTTGCTCAGGCGCCGGATCACCTGCGCAGCACCGACGCGCGGCGCGTCGACGCCGGGCCGTCTCTGACACTGGCGGGAGCCATTGAAGAGGCGCTGGCGCGGAACCCGACGCTCCTCGTCCTCCGGCGCCAGTTCGAGGCCGCGCGGCACAGGCCCGCTCAGGCCCGCGCCCTGGCGGCTCCGACCTTCG
>DASTDR010000585.1:0-4074 GCA_035710265.1 Gemmatimonadales bacterium
CGTTCGCGGCTACGACCAGCTTGTATTCAACTGGGCGAACATCCGGTGGAACAACTTCGGCACGCCGACGAGCTCGTGCTGTGATTTCTCACGCACGCCGTTCCATGGCTTCAGCAACATTCTTTACGCCGCCCATAGCGGCAACACGTGGTATGATGCGATTCAGGTTCAGTTGACGCGTCCATACCGCAATACCGGCAACTGGGGATGGGGCGGAGGTCTGTCGTATACGAACGGCAAGCGCCAGGTCGAGGGAATCGACTTCCCGAACGATCAGTTTGCGTTCCCTGGGTCTAACGTCATTCCGAAGCACCCCGTGAACGACGAGCAGAGCCGCTTAGTCGCGAATTGGGTGATGGACCTGCCGGTCGTCGATATGCTGTTCAGCGGATTGCTGACGCTGGGCAGCGGCGTGCGACAGGACTTCGCCGGGCGTTTCGATCCGGCCAACTGGAAGCCCGGCGCCGTCTCGGTTCCGGGAGGCACCTTCCCATTGGTCCCAGGCTCGTGGGGATACCGGAATCTGGACCTGCGGCTCCGAAAGGACTTCCGCGTGTCCAACGGAAGTATGGGTGTTACCGCAGATCTGTTCAACGCCTTCAACCATCAGAATTTCGGCTGTACCAACGGCGGCGTGAGTCCAAACTGCGTCGTCAGCGATCCTCGCCGGTTACAGGTCGGCGCAGAGTACAGTTTCTGATTAGACGTAACGTTGCCGCAATTGCATTGGCCCTGGCCCTCGGAGGCTGCTCCGGCAACTCTGGGGGCCCGGGCGTTTCACCTGATACCGTAGCATTCCTCGACACCCTGCAGCGCAAGACGTTCAACTGGTTCTGGGAGCTGACACCAGCTTCCAACGGACTCACGCCCGACCGCTGGCCCACCCCCTCTTTCTCCAGTATCGCAGCAGTCGGCTTCGCGCTCACGGCGTATCCGATCGGCGTGGAACGCAGCTGGATCACACGGCAACAAGCCGCCGACCGCACCCTCGCCACACTGCGCTTCTTCTGGACGTCACCGCAGGATTCCGCGGGGCCCAACACGACCGGCTATCGCGGCTTCTATTATCACTTCCTGAACATGCAGTCCGGCCTCCGCTTCCAGACGGTCGAGCTCTCCACGATCGATACCTCGCTCCTGCTCGGCGGCGTGCTGTTTGCGCAGTCGTACTTCACCGGCACCGATACCACTGAAAAGGAAATCCGCGCGCTCGCCGACTCGATCTATTACCGGGTCGATTGGCCCTGGGCGCGGAACGGCGCAGCATCGGTCACGATGGGCTGGCATCCCGAGAGCGGCTTCATCGCGGCCCGCTGGATCGGCTACAACGAGGCGATGATCCTCAACATCCTCGCCCTCGGCTCCCCGACCCGTCCGGTGGATTCGACCGCATGGAGCGCGTGGACCAGCGGCTACCAGTGGGGCACCTATCACGGCCAGACGTTCGTGCAGTTCGGACCGCTGTTCGGCCATCAGTACTCGCACCTCTGGATCGATTTCCGAGGGCCAAAGGACGCGTACATGCAGGGACGCGGAATCGACTACTTCGAAAACTCGCGCCGCGCCACGCTCTCCCAACGCGCGTACGCGATCGCCAATCCGGGCGCGTGGGCCGGCTACAACGACAGTGTGTGGGGGCTGACCGCGTGCGACGGCCCGGCCGACAAGACACTCACGCTCGCGGGCCGCAGCCGCCAATTTCACACGTACTGGGCGCGCGGGGCGGGGCTTGGCTATGAGAACGATGATGGAACGATTTGCCCGACCGCCGTCGGTGGATCAGTCCCGTTCGCACCCGAAATCACCATTCCCGCACTGCTCGCGATGCGCTCCACCTACGGCGCCAAGCTGTACCAGACGTACGGCTTACTCGACGCGTTCAATCCGACATTCACCGCGCAGGGCCAGCAGGCCGTCGGCACGGTCGATCCGCAGCTCGGCTGGTTCGACGTCGACTACCTCGGCATCGACCAGGGGCCGATCCTGATCATGATTGAGAACTATCGCACGGGGTTCGTATGGAACGTCATGAAGACCAATCAGCACATCATCCGGGGCCTGCAGCGCGCCGGCTTCACCGGCGGATGGCTCCCCTGACGTCGCTCCTGTCGGCGGTTTCGGGACTCCCCAATGCGGCGGAGCCGGTGCCCGGCTGGATCACCGGCGGTCAGCCGACGGAGCAACACCTGAAGGCGTTCAAGGCGGCCGGCGGCGAGGTCGTGCTCGACAATCGCGACCCGATGGAGCCTCGACCCTTCGATGAGCCCGCCGTCGTCCGCGCCGCGGGTCTCGAGTATCACACCCTGCCAATCGTCCACGGGGCTGTTAATCAGGACACCATGAAGCGCATGCACGAGATGCTGCGCCGCCTCACCGGCCGCAAAGCGCTGCTGCATTGCTCGAGCGGCAACCGCACATCGGCGGCGCTGATTCCGTATCTGATGCTCGATCAAGAAATGACTCAGGACGATGCTGTGGATACCGCGATGAAAGGTGGGTTGAGGAGCGCCGAATTGATGGAGTTGGCCCTCGAGTACGCGACCCATCAGGCATGAGGGCTGTCCCAAATCCTGTTCACTACCACCCGCTGTGCGTCTGTCCGTCTAGTCTTTGCCTGTCCTAAGCTTTGGGTTCGTCCCTGCCCCCTGCAAATCGGTGCCAGTACATCCTCATCTCACTGATCTTCCCGTCTTTCGTCTCACAAAAGATCGCCCCGCGCGCGTCCACGAGCTCGCCGGTGCGCCGTCTGCGGAACGTGCAGCGAAACTCCGTCGCGAACCACGGCCCGGCCGAGTAGACCTCGCCGGACGAAAACTGGGTCTCGGCTTGATGCAGCGGGATGTCCTTCCAATACGCACGGATCGCCGCAGTGCCCGTGTCGGGCTGGCTGAACGGCGTCTCGAGGAACACCGCGTCGTCGGTGAACAGCGCCGCGATCGCGTCGACGTCGCCGCGCTCCCATCCCTTGCCAAAGCTGTCGATCAGCGCCCGGTAGCTCTCATTCATGGCCGCAAATATACTCGGCCCATGCACCGGGCCGCCTTCCTGATGGGAGTAGCCGCCCTGGCCTGCCGGCCGGTGGGCGACGAAGGCTTCACGCTGCTGTTTCTGGGGCGCTCTCCGGCGGCACGGATCGGACAGATCTCCTGGGCTGCCGACGCGCCGCGCAGCCGCCTGATCGCCTTCGATGGCGACCTGCGCGTTGTCCGCACGATTGTGAACCCGCGGATTTCGAGCCCCGTCGCAGTCTCCCCATATCCCAACTCCCAACTCCTGATCACCGAACGCACCGGTGAAGGTGTCGTCTTCGACACCGCGGGCCATCCCATTCGCGAATGGGAGAGCCCCTTCCCCGCCGCGCTGTACGCCACCGACGACCATCGGGTGTACGCCTCGCGCTCACCGTTCTTCGTCCAATTCGTCGCGGAAGACGGCAGCGCGCCTTTGCTCTGGGTGCTGGACACACTCGGGATCCAGCGCGGCGGGCTCGGCACGACCCACATCCCCACCGTCCGCTATCTCGCGCAGCTCGTCAATGCGGGCCCCGTGGCCGCGCGGAATGGCGTCGTCTACTTCGCGCCGCTCACTCGAGATGAAATCGTACGGCTCGATGCGGCCGGTTCGCCCGTGTGGCGCAGCGCGCGCGGCCTCATTCCAGAAGAGCGCGATCCGCGCTTCGCCGCGGGCAAGGAGCGGCGCGTCGAGCATGCGCTGATCAACATCGCCATGACGTTCGGGCCCCCCCCCGACGGGCGGCTCTACGTGCTCGGCGCCCAGGATTCCGCCGCGACCCGGCTGCGACTCGACGTGCTCGACCCGGAAACGGGCGCGATCCTCGAAAGCCGTATTCTCGGCACGCCGGCAACCGCCGTGGCCGTGAATCGGCGCGGGCGCATTCGCGTGCTCGACCCCGCGGCGCTCCTGGCCCAGACGCCGACACTCGGGCGCGCGTCGTTCGCTCCAGCATTCGCGCTCGCGGATCTCGCCGGCAAGCCGGTGCGGCTCCAGGATTACCGCGGCAAAGTGACGCTCGTGAACTTCTGGGCTTCGTGGTGCGACCCGTGCCGCGCGGAG
>DASTDR010000586.1:0-2762 GCA_035710265.1 Gemmatimonadales bacterium
AGCCGCTGTGGATGCTTAAGGTACGCACTGACAAGAGTAAATAGGAGATGACATGCCTCGTATCCACAAAACGCTTTAGAGCCTTTACCCGAGTTTTAACTCGAGGAGAACTTCGTTTCATAATGGAGGCCTCCTCTCTGCTTACCCGATAATACCAAGGAGGTGAGCGTAGCCCGCCTCGAAGTAGACGGACGGCCGCGCGTACGTGAGATCGGCTATGACCAAGTCGGCAGCCTCGATCTCCGAGATTATTCTGGTGTCGATGTTGTCGTTGTGCTCTATGCGATCGACGCGCTGTGCATTGACTCCAAGAGGGCCGAGAGTCTTTCTCAAAGCACTGAGAATGGCATCGGTGTCGTTGTGAGCAAACGCCATCGCGACGAAGCAGCGCAGCTTTGCGGGCATGGTCAGCTCGCGGCGGGCGGGCTGAGGTTTTTCTCAACCTCTGCGAGTGTGATCATCATCATCATCGGATCGACCGGACACTCGTGGAATCCGGCACGCACATAGAAACGCTTCGCGTCGTCTGACATCGCATGCAGCAGCACCGCGCGAATGCCAGCGATTTCAGCGGCAGCGATGGTGCGGAGTAGCGCGTCTTTGAGAAGCGCGGAACCAAGACCTTGTTTCTGGTACGCGGAATCGACGGCCAAACGCGCAAGCACCATCACCGGAATTGGATCCGGCATGTTGCGCCTCGTTTTGGCGGATACGTCCTTGTGAGCCACGGCGCCATTCGCCAGCGCATAGAAGGCGACCACCCGTCCCCCAGCCGTCACGACGTAGGTCCGCGAGGTGCCCAGCGCCTCATTCGCGAGCGCTCGGCGTTTCAGCCAGTTGTCGAGTTCAGGCGTACCGGAGTCGAAGGCGCTAACGTCGTGCTCGGCTGTCAGGTGCTCTGGAGCGCTGAATCCTTCCGCACTCATCGCTCCCAGGGCGCTTTGCCAGAGAGAAGCTCCCGCAGACGCGGGTTCTCGGCGGGAGACGCATCCAGGGCGGCGTTGAACTTCGCGAACGCATCCGTGTCCAGCTGAAAATACCGCTGGTCGAGAAGTACAGTTGTCGCTTCACGGGTTGCTGCGTCCAGAACGAACTGCGTACGGTCCTTCCCGGCAGCTTCAGCCGCTCGATCGATGAGCGTGCGTCGCTCTTCCTCGATGCGGATGTTGATGGTTCGTGTCCGCGCGGCGGTTGAAGTGGCTGCCATGGTTTGCTCCCTAAGCGACGCCCATGTCTAGACGTCGATGTCCCAACTGTAGCGCGTCGTATACACGTTGTCAACACGACACCTGTCGAGGTGGTTGCGGAAATCGTCCAGCACGGCCCCTGCACCTGCAACCCACTACTGGTCAACTACTTAGCCTGACGAAGCCAGGTCGATTCTGTAAGTGACTTATTTTATTGACTTTTGTCCTTCCTGAGACATAGGTAACACCATATTCCGGAGACATGGGTGACACTTTGGCCCCTTCAGAGGAGGGGGCATGCCCTGGAAGGAGTGTCACGTCATGGACGAACGCATGCGGTTTGTCGCCCGGCTGCTCGATGGCGAGAAGATGGCCGGCCTCTGCGAGGAATTCGGGATTTCCCGGAAGACCGGCTACAAGATCTACGACCGCTACCAGGCGGTCGGCCTGCACGGTCTCACCGATCGGAGCCGCCGGCCGCATCGGCACGCCAACCAGCTGCCCATGGCGGTGGAGAAACTGATTGTCCGACTCAAGAAGGAGTATCCGAAGTGGGGCGCGCCGAAACTGCAGGAGCGGCTGAAGCAGCGCTGGCCGGAAGTGGCCTGTCCGGCGATCAGCACGGTGCATGCCGTGCTCGATCGTCACGGCCTGGTGCGGCGACGGCGGCGGCGGCTCCGGCCGCGACTGACCGGCACCCGTCTGACGCAGCCGAGCGCGCCGAATGCATTGTGGTGTGCCGACTATAAGGGCGAGTTCCTGCTCTCAAATCGACGCTATTGCTACCCGCTGACGATCACCGACTTTGCCAGCCGCTATTTGATTGCGTGTGAGGCGCTCTCGACGACGCAGGAGCGCTACGCTTTCGGCGTCTTCGAGCGGGCGTTTCAGGATTATGGCCTGCCGGATGCGATCCGCACCGACAATGGGGTGCCCTTCGCGTCGGCGCACGCGCTGTATGGGCTTAGCAAGCTCGCTGTCTGGTGGCTGCGGCTCGGCATCACGCTCGAGCGCATTGCCCCGGGGCATCCCGAGCAGAACGGTCGCCACGAGCGTTTGCACTTAACGCTGAAGACCGAGGCGACCCATCCGGCGGCGCCCAACGTCCTGCAGCAGCAAGCGCGCTTCGACACGTTTCTGCAGCGCTTCAATGAGGAGCGCCCGCATCAAGCGCTCAACATGAAGACCCCCTCGTCGTTGTATCAGCCGTCCGGGCGCCCCTACCGCGGTCTCGAGGAGCTCGAGTATCCCGCGCACGATTGGACGGCCGTGATCACCACCTGCGGCCGCATCTGCTATCAGCGACGCAAGATCAACGTGAGCCAAGTGTTTGCGGGGCAGAAGGTAGGAGTCAAACAGGTGGACGAGCACATTTGGCTCGTCACCTTCATGCACTACGACCTGGGGTACTTCGACGATCAGACCTGCCGGCTCGAACCGATCGATAATCCCTTCGGCCCGAAACTGTTACCTATGTCTCCGGAATAATCTGTCACCCATGTGCCCGGAATAGACCGAAAGAATTTGGCTCCTCGGGCTGGACTCGAACCAGCAACCCTCCGGTTAACAGCCGGA
>DASTDR010000587.1:0-5419 GCA_035710265.1 Gemmatimonadales bacterium
GCATTGATGCCGACGCGATCGCTCGCCTGATGGTCGAGCGCCAACCCGAGACGCGCGACGCGGTTGTTGCGGTGCTCGTTCCGATTCTGATAGGTGCTGTTGGCCTGCCGGGGGTTGGAATCCATCTGTGCCTGGGTGAGCGGCCCCGGGATCTGGAAAATGTTGTGCGACCCCACCGCGTACACCCCGAGATTCGTTCTGGCACCGACCGGGGTCTGCATCGACACGTTCAACACCGAGCGGGTGCTGGCCGAGTGCGCGCGCCACCCCTCGGCATCGCTGCGCACGAAGCTCGCACCCAGGATGCCACTCATGCCGAGCAGGACACTTCCCTTCGCCGCGTAACGCTGGAGGCCGAACGATCCGGCCATCGGCTCGAATGTGGCGCGCGGGTCGTCGACGCCAGGAAGAGTCGAGATGCTCACCACGCCACCGGCCGCGTTCCCCCACACCGCAGACCCGTTCGAGCGCACGATCTCCACGTTCTGGGTGGCCGCGAGATCCACCCCGTCCAGCGACGTGCGGCCGTCGGGCTCAGTCTCCGGAAATCCATCGAGCAGCACGCGAATCCCGCGCGTCGTTCCCGCGTTCGACCGGTCGCCCGCCCCGCGCGCGCCGTAGCCGCGAATCGTGATACGCACGTCCTGGTTTCCATACCGCGATTGGGCGAGAACGCCGGGGACGAGTGACAGCGCGTCGTCCAGGCCATAGCCCGAGGCGCCGAACCACTGGTCTTTCTTGACCTGCGTGACCGCGAGCGGGACCGAAAACACGCTCACCGTCTGCCGCGTGGCGGTGACGGTGATTGGGGAAAGCACGACGGTGTCCGGTGTCTGCACCAGCAGGAGCAGCGCGGCCAGCATCAGCCTATAATAGCCTCGATGGGATCGAGTCGCGCGGCTCGCCGCGCGGGATACCAGCCGAACAGAAATCCCACCGCGAGCGCGAACAACACGGCAAGCACGACGCCCGGCAGATTCACGGGAATCGCGAATGGCTTGTCGAATTGCCGCCCGATGAACTCGGTGACGACGGTCAGTCCGGCGCCCCCCGCGATTCCCAGGACCGCGCCGAGGAACGCGAGCGTCAGCGACTCGGCGAGAAACAGGCGCATGATCGCGCCGTCGTCCGCACCCAGCGCTTTGCGGATGCCGATCTCATGGACGCGCTCGCGAACCGAGATCAGCAGCACGCTGAAGAGCCCGATGCCGCCCACGATCAGCGTCACGCCGGCGATCGTGAACATCACGGCGTTCCAGCCGCCCAGGATGTTGTCCGCCATCGCCAGGTTGGACAGCACCTCGGCGGCCTCATTCTCGATCCGGAAGTCCTCGCTGCCGTGGCGCTGCCGGATCAGCGCCGTGCCGCGGCGCAACACCTCGCCGAAATCCGCCGACGGCAGCGCGGTGACCAGCGCCTCATCGATCCGGCCCTCGCCTTTCGCGTACCGCGTCATGAAGGTGTAGGGGATGTAGATCCGCCGTCCCACGAAGCTGAAGTCCGCGGGGATGATGTCGAACTCGATCGGCGCGACCAGCCCGATCACGAGAAACCGCACGCCGTCGATCGTGATCGTCTTCTCCAGCGGGTTCACATTCCCGAACAGATTGCGCGACATCTCCTCCCCGATCACGGCGACCCGCGAGCGGTTGATGACATCGAGCGGCCGGATGCTCCGTCCCGCGACGATCCGCCAGTTGCGCAGCTCGAGGTAGCCCGCGTCCACGCCGTCGATGCGCACGCGCCGCCGGTCCGCCGGCGCATTCACGACCTGCTCCTGCCCCCAGTTGCGGCCGTGCACGCTGGCGACTCCCGGCAGAGCCCGAAGCGCCTCCAGATCAGCGAGCCGCAGTCCGGTATGCCGCAGGGCGGACGCGCCTTTCGCGTCCGAGCGCGGTCCCTGATCGTCCATGAAGAAGCTGCGCGACAGCCCCATCGCGATCAGGTCGTCATAGACCAGCGTCTGCATCGCCGACGCGAGCGACGTCATCGAGACCACCGAGGCGGCGCCGAAGACGATGCCGGACAGGGTCAGCAACGAGCGGAGCTTGTGCGCCCGGATCTCACGCAGCGCGTCGACGATCAGCTCGGCCCAGTCACGCATAGCGCAATGCCTCGACCGGAGACAACCGGGCGGCCCGCAGCGCCGGAAACAGGCCGGCGATGAGCCCGACGCTGAGCGCCGTGCCGATGGAGACCGTCGCAATGAACGGACTCACGACCGCCGGCATCTGCATGAAGTGCGCGACCACGCCGGTCAGCGCCGTGCCGAGACCCAGTCCCAGGAGCCCGCCGATCACCGTGACGACCAGGACCTCGGCGAGGACGTGCGCGAAGATGCCGCCGGCCGTCGCTCCCAGCGCCATGCGCGTTCCGAATTCACGGACGCGCTCGACCACCGACGCGAGCAGGATGTTGGCGATGACGATGCCCCCCGTCACGAGCGAGACGACGCCCACGACGAGGAAAATGAAGTTGAACAGCAGCAGGAAGCTGCCGGCCTCCTGGCCCGCCCCCTGCCCCGACGCCCGGATGTCGAAGTCCTCCACGCCGTGGCGGGCGAACAGCAGGCTGCGCACCTGCGCCTGCGCCGCCGCGCCGCCGACGGCGGGCCTCGCCTTGAGCGTGAGAAAGTCGAGGTGGTCGGTTGCGCTGTACTGCGCGATGGCGGTCGAGATCGGGATATAGGCGCGTTCGTTGCGGTACTCGAGCGCGTTGTCTTCCCACGACGCGAAGTAGAATTCCTCGCGCTCCAACACGCCGACCACGCGATAGCTCTTGTCGCCGATGCTGACGACCTTCCCCAGCGCGGCCGGCGCCGTCCCGAACAGCGAGTCGGCGTACTTCCAGCCCAGCACGGTCACGCGCGATTGCTGCCGCACATCGAGATCGCTCAGGTAGCGTCCGACGAGCGGCTTGATGTCGTTGATGACCATGTAATCGGGCACGGTGCCGATCACCTGGCCGGTGAAGCTGGTCGTGCCCGCGCGATAATCGAGCGGCCTGGCCCATCCCGGGCTGACCGCCGTCAGCACGCTGGCGCGATCACGCAGGAATTGCGCGTCTTTGAAGGTGAGACGCTTGGAGGCCAGCTCGCGCGCGGTCGGATGCGCGGAGCGCTCGCGGTCCGACACGATGATAGTGCCGCGGCCGCCGACTTCGTTGAGAAACTGCTCCGTGAGCGCCGTCTGGCCGCCGAACAGGGCGAGCACCGTCACGATGCTGCCGGTCCCCAGTATCAGGCCGAGCAGCGACAGCAGCGTCTGTCCCCAATGCCGCCGCGCCTCATCGAGTCCTGTGAGGAGCGACTCGATGAGATTCACACCACCCGCCCGTCGCTCATCTGGATGACGCGCTCGGCGCGCGCCGCAACGCCCGGATCGTGCGTCACCAGCACGATCGTGTGCCCCGCCGCGTGGAGCTCCGCAAACGTCTTGAGCACCTCGGTGCCGGCCGTGGAGTCGAGATTGCCGGTCGGCTCGTCCGCCATCAGGATCGCGGGCTCACCCACGAGCGCGCGGGCGATCGCGACTCGCTGGCGCTCACCACCCGACAGCTCATCGGGCCGATGCCCGATGCGGTGGCCGAGGCCGAGACGCTCGAGCAGCCGGTGCGCGCGGGTCCGGCGCTCGGCGCGCGGGACGCCGCCGCGGTACTTGAGCGGGAGCGCAACGTTTTCCTCGACGCTGAGCCGTGGCATCAGGTTGAACGTCTGGAAGACGAACCCGACCTTGCGGTTGCGAACCTGCGCGAGCCGCTTGCCGGTGAAGGTGGAGACGTCTTCGCCGTCCAGGCGATACGTCCCGGAGGTCGGCGAGTCGAGGCAGCCGAGGATGTGCATCAGCGTGCTTTTGCCCGACCCGGAGGGGCCCGTGATCGCAATGAACTCGCCGGCGCCCACGTCCGCGTCCACGCCGCGCAGCGCCTGCACGTCGACCTGTCCCAGGCGGTAGGTCTTCTCGAGGGCGCGCGCCTCGATCAGCGCGGCCATTTAGCGACGCCGCGCGGGATTGCGGGCGCGCTCGAGCGCGGCAACGGGATCCTCGAGTGCGATGGAATCGCCCGCCTCCAAACCGCTCAGGACCTCGACGAAGTAGAGGTCCGATAATCCCAGGGTGACGGGAACCGGCTGCGGGCCGCTGCCGCCGAGCTTGTAGACGACAGGCTTCCCTTCCTTTAATAGGACGGCTTCGACCGGGACGCGCAGCGTCTCCGTGCGCAGCGGACCCGAGATCCGCACGTTCGCGGTCATACCGGGACGCAGCACCCGCGGGCCCCCGGTCACGACGATTTCGACATCGAAGACCCGGACACGCTCCTGGAGCCGGGCGGCGGGCGGCACGAGCCGCACCACACCTTGCGCGGTATCGCCGGGGAACGCGTCCACGGTCAACGCCACGCGATCGCCCTTCTTCACCTTCCCGATGTCCACTTCATTGATGGCGGCCTTGACGAGGAGCGTCGAGAGATCGGCCATCGTGAACAGCTCGGTACCGCCCCCGAACGCGCTCGTCCCGCCGACGACCGTTTCGCCCTCCTCCACGCCGCGACCGATGATCACGCCAGTGGCCGGCGCGGTGATGCGCGCCCACTGCGTCGTGGGTCCGGTCGAATCGCCCGCCGTCACGCCGGATCGCTGCACGAGCTGCAGCTGGTCTTCGGCGGTGCGCCACTGGTTCTCGGCTTGCTCGTACGTCACGCGCTTCACGTCGAGATCGGCCTGCGTGATGCCGCCGATCCCCGACAGCTGCTGCGCGCGCTCGTAGTCGCGCTTCGCATTGTCGCGCGCGATCCGTGCCTTCGCGATTTCGCTGCGGAGCTGCGCCAGGCTGTTCGCCTGCGCGATGTCGGGTTTGATGCGGGCGAGCACTTGACCCGTCTTCACTTCGGCGCCTTCGCGCACGTACAGCTGCTCGACCACTCCCGAGATCGGCGATTTCACGACGATGCTGCGCTCGGGAGCGACGACGCCGGTCTCTTCGACAACCACGCGCACTTCACCGCGATCGACCGTGCCGACCTTATAGGGCCGGCTCGAACCGTCATTGGCATCGGCGTTGCTGCAGGCAACGAGGGCGACGCAGGAGG
Source organism: Gemmatimonadales bacterium (assembly GCA_035710265.1). Lineage (GTDB taxonomy): Bacteria > Gemmatimonadota > Gemmatimonadetes > Gemmatimonadales > GWC2-71-9 > 20CM-2-65-7. The sequence continues at coordinate 5,089 of DASTDR010000587.1, forward strand.
TGACTGCGGCGAGCACGAGCGCAGGCTTCATAGGGCCCTTTGGATGACGGAACGTCTAGCCAGACGGGGGCTGGCCGCGGCCGGTTTCACGGTGAAATTACTGCCCCAATGACGATTTGGCTCGGTGATTGGGCGAATCTGCTGCTGCGCTGGACGCATTTCATCGCCGGCATCGCCTGGATCGGCAGCTCGTTCTACTTCATCTGGCTCGATCGCGCGTTATCGGCGCCCGCGCAGCCGCGCCCCGGCGTTGAAGGTGACCTCTGGATGGTGCACAGCGGGGGGTTCTACCAGGTCGAGAAGCGCCGCCCGGGCCCGGGAGAGATCCCAC
>DASTDR010000588.1:0-4173 GCA_035710265.1 Gemmatimonadales bacterium
GAAATCACGGCCTTCCGCGAGGGTGACGCCCAGCACGCGGAGAAAGTTGTTGTCGACTCTGGCGCACCTCAGCTCTGCTGGCTGGGCCTCACCGATGGTGCACCCCCTGGTCCCGCCCATCGCGGTGACCGCCGCGAACGGCGCCGGCGGCGGGTCCCAGATCTGTACGTAGGGCTTGTCCATCATTGTCTCGACCGGAGTGGCCTGGCCAGGGAACGGCATCAGCAGTCCCACGGAGACGAGTCGAGCCGGATCCGCGTACGGCAGCGGCCTGAAGAGCACGCGGTCGAGCGCGGCAAACAGCGCCGTGGAGGCGCCGAGGCCGAGCGCCAGCACGAAGATGGCGCCGAGCGCGAAGCTAGGCTGTCGCCGCCACGAGCGCCAGGTGAACCAGGCATCCTGCCGCAGCTCGTCCCACCACCGCGCGATCCAGACACGACGCATCGCCTCGCGTGTCTGCAGCGTGTTGCCCAGGCGGCGCCGCGCGACGTTCTCGTCCACGCGATCGTGCTCGGCGCGCATCGCGACGTGCGCCTCGAGCTCCTCGCGCATCTCATCGTCTGATGGTCGTCGTCGGAACCAGCCGCGCTTCGTGCCCATTGCTTTCACCCTCACAAGTAGTGTCCGGCTTTAGCCGGACCGCCGATCAATCCGCTCTCAACGCCGCGACCGGGTCGACGTGGGCGGCGCGATACGCAGGCCTGAAGACGGCAATCATCAGCACCATTGCGAGTGCGAGGAGTGCGCCAGTCCACGACCACGGGTCCAGTGCCTCTACTTGATAGAGCTGCGACTGCAGCGCACGCGTCCCCATCCAGCCGAGCACCGCACCGATCACCGCGCCTCCGATGATCCAGCGCCCGGCTTCGGCCACGACCTGCCGCGCCACGTCGCGCGGTGAGGCGCCGATCGCGATGCGGACGCCGATGTCGCGGCGCCGCTGCGTCACGAGGTATGAGACAACGCTGTACAGTCCGGCGGCCGCCAACAGCAGCGCCAGCGCGCCGAACGCCGTCAGCAGCCAGGCCGTGAAGCGCGGGCGCGCGGTGAGCCGTGTGACCTGGGCGTCGAGCGGTTCGATGGTCACGGGCAGCAGGGGATCGAGATCCGCTGCGACCCGACGCAGGAAGGCTGCCGCGTCGGCGGGCGCCGCCGTCGTGCGGAGCGCCAGATAACGATTCCCCCTCGGCGCCGCGGTCGGATCGGCCGCGGTCCAGTCGCCACGAGGTGCAACGAGGTAGACCTCGGGCGCGGGGGGAGCGGTGACGTCTTCGCCGTTTCGAATGTCCTCCGCCACGCCGATGACGCGGTACCAAGGCCCCCGTGTCACGAAGCGAATCCGTCGCCCCAGCGCCGGCTCCCCGGCAAAGAGGATCCGTTTGGCTGATTCCGAGACCACCGCAACGGGCTCGTCATCGCGATCGGTCGCCGCGAACGCACGCCCGGTCGTCACGTGGATGCGAAACGTGTCGATGTACCCGGGTGTGACCGCGCGAATGCGGATCGGGTCATGGCGCAACTCGCCCTCCAACGGCCGATCCTCGACCTCGCTGCTTCCGTCCCCGAGGGTCCCGCCGAGCGGCGCCGGCGCGGTGCTCAAAGCCGCGGCAGCGGTGCCAGGCATCGCTCCGGCGCGGGCGAGAAGCTCTTCGAAGAACGCTGACCGGTGCGCGGGTGTCGGATACCTCGTTGCACTCAGTCCGACTGAGAGCGTCACCACGCGGTCGGCCTCGAAGCCGAGCGGAATAGTGACGACGTTCCAGAGGCTTCGCAGCAGCAGGGCGGAGCCTCCAAGCAGCGCCAGCGTCAGCGCGATCTGGGTCGTGACCAGCGCGAACCGGACGCGCGGCCTGGTACCGGGCGACGAGGTGCCCGTCGAGCGCAGACCCTGCCACCCGCCGGCGCGGAAGACGGAGACGGTCGGCCAGATACCGATGGCAAGACCGGCGAGCGCGATCAGCACGAGCGCCACGACGAACACACGAACGTCGATCGACGCCTCAGCGATGCCCGGCACCCCCGCCGGCGCCAACGCGACGAACGTTCTCAGGAGCGCGAACGCCAGAAGAAGCCCGATCCCGCCCGCGGCGAGCGCGAGCAGCAGGCTCTCGGCGAACGCCAGGCAAGCGAGGCGCACCTTGCCGGCGCCGACGGCGGCGCGAATCGCGAACTCCCGCTGCCGTTCGGCCACGCGGACCAGCGTCAGGTTGGCGACGTTCACGCAGGCGATCATCAGGAAAACGGCCACCGCTCCGATCAGCAACCAGGCGACGCGCGCGGCGTCGCCCACCCGGCGGTCGCGCAGCGGCTGCACGCGCCAGGCGGCACGCTCCAACCACATGGCGCGTCCCGCTGGCGGCATGAACTGCAGCACCTCCGGCAGTTGTGGCGCCAGAATCAGCTCCGCGCGTCGGGCGGTGACGTCAGGCCTCAGGCGCCCGAATGCCGTAAGGCCCGACATGAACGGGTTTTTCATGTCCAGCGGGCGCATCTGAATCGGGAGCAGGATGTCGGCTTTTCCGATCGGCATCTCGAAGTTCACGGGCAGCACGCCGACGATCGGCACACGCCGGCCGGGCGCGCTCGGACTATCGAGGCTGAATGAGCGTCCGACCGCGGCCGGATCGGCGCCGAAGCGGTTGCGCCAGAGTGCATGGCTGATCATCGCCACCAGCGGCGCCCCGCGGACGTCATCCTCAGTCGTGAAGTCGCGGCCTTCCGCGACGGTGACGCCCAGCACACGAAGGAAGCTGGCATCGACCCTGGCGCACACGAGGTCGACGGGCCCAGCCTCACCGATGGTACACGCGTTGGTCCCGCCCATCGCGGTGACCGCCGCGAAGGGCGCCGGGGGCGGGTCCCAGATCTGTACGTAGGGCTTGTCCATCATCGTCTCGACCGGAGTGGCCTGGCCGGGGAACGGCATCAGCAGTCCCACGGAGACCACGCGATCCGGGTCCGCGTACGGCAGCGGCCGGAACAGCGCGCGGTCGAGCGCCGCGAAAAGCGCGGTAGACGAGCCGAGGCCGAGTGCCAGGATGAAGATGGCCGCGAGCGCGAACGCAGGACGACGCCGCCACGAGCGCCACGTGTAGTACGCGTCCTGTCGCAGCGCGTCCCACCACTCGGCGATCCACACGCGGCGCATCGATTCGCGCGTCCGCAGCATGTTGCCGAGCCGCTGGCGCGCGGCTGCATCGTCCACGCGATCGTGCTCGGCGCGCATCGCGACGTGCGCCTCGAGCTCCTCGCGCATCTCGTCGTCGGATGGCCGTCTCCGGAACCAGCGTCTCATCGTGCCCTGCTCTCTTCGACGTTCCTTGAGGCCTAAGGCGGGTCTGAAGACCCGCCTCTACGATTAGTCGAGCGTCGGCTTCTCCAGCGTGTCGATGACGACGACCTCCACTGGTCCGCGGGCGGATTCGAGCCTGAGCCCGAGCTGCTCCTGCACCGCCGTCGTCAGGCCAGGGGCATCGGGGTCGTCGGGGGGAGGTGGCGGGCCCGGCAGCGTGGCGAATGGCCCCGCGCCGCGGCCCGTGGACGCAAACTTCAGTGCGTAGTCGTAGCGGCCGGTCAAGCCGGTCTTGTCGATCACCGGGCGTCCCAGGAGGTCCGACAGCGTCGGAACGATTTGCGCAATCGTGCGGCCGCTGCCGGTCGCGAGGCCAGGGCCCATGCGCACAAAGCCGCACGCCAGCGGGTCGTTCGGATCGGGGAACGACGACGGAGGTGGTGGAGGCGGGGCACCACGTCCGGCGGCCGCCTTCGCGTCGGCGAGTCGTTGCTCGATGGTGGCCTGGCATTCGGCGGGCGTAGGTTTGAGATCGGGGCCGAGCCGTCCGTCGGCACGGGCCATGACAAGATTGAAGATCGGCTGTTCGCGCGTCTCGAGATGGGTGGTCAGGTGGAACCGGTCCTTCAGCAGGTTCAGCATCATCACGGTCATCGCCGTTGGCGCTGTGCCCTCGGGCGCCTTCGCCGTGATCGTGTACCGCTCGGTGTTGATCCAGCCGGGCGCGCCGACGATCTGATAGTCCGGCTTCTGGAGCGCCTGACGGAGGAGGATCACGAGGGGCAGGCCGTTGTACTCGAGCCGGCCCGGCAGCATTCTCACCATCATCGAGCCACTGCCCTCGACGGCCTTGATCGCCACCACCTCGTACCTGGCGTCGG
>DASTDR010000589.1:0-3861 GCA_035710265.1 Gemmatimonadales bacterium
GCCGATTCAGGCGCGCGTGCAGTCGGTGATCCAGGGACTGCGCGCCGAGCTGAACTACGCGATGATTCTCGACGCCGATGCCGCCGGCGGTCTCATCGCCGCCGCTGATCCGTCGCTCAACATCACGGCCCGGGTGCTGCAGCGGCTCACGCAATCGCAATAGCGGGGCAGCGCCCCCGAGCCCCCAGGCCCGAACCCCGAGTCCCCAGGTGAATTCGGCGGGTACGCGGCCGCTGCCCGCGAGTGAGATCGCGGCGCTCACCGGCGGACGGCTGGTGGGACCGGGCACCACCACCGTCGCCGGGATCGCGCCGCTCGAACGCGCGGGTCCCGGCGATCTTTCTTTTCTTGCCTCGCCCCGGTACGTCCCCTACTTTGAGCGCACGAGCGCGTCGGTCGTGCTGGTCGCGCCCGACCTCGAGTCCGCGACCGGCGGCCCGGAGACCCGCATCATCGTGGCCGAGCCGTACGCGGCGCTGCTCGTCGTCCTGCCCGTGCTGTATCCGCAGGCGGTCTGGGAAGCGGGGGTCCATCCGACAGCGGTCGTGGGCCGCGGCGTCACGTGGCAGGAGCCCGTCGCGATCGGCCCGCACGCCGTGCTCGGCCAGGGCGTTCAGCTCGGGCGCAACGTCCGGATCGGGGGAGGGTGCGTACTCGGCGACGGCGTCGTGGTGGGCGACGACAGCCAGCTCTATGCGGGCGTCACGCTGTATGCGGGCACGGCGCTGGGCAAACGGGTGATCGTCCATGCCGGCGCGGTGCTGGGCAGCGATGGATTCGGATACATCCCCGGCAAGAACAGCGAGCCGCATCGCAAGATCCCGCACGTGGGCCGCTGCCTCATCGGGGACGATATCGAAATCGGGGCGAACACCTGCATCGACCGCGGCAGCGTGGACGATACGGTGATCGGCTCGGGAACCAAGATCGACAACCTCGTCCATATCGCTCACAACGTGCGGATCGGCGCGCGCTGTCTCATCATGGCGCAGGCGGGCATCTCGGGCAGCTGCCTGGTGGAGGACGATGTGATCATCGCGGGACAGGTGGGCATCATCGACCATATCACCATCGGACGCGGGGCGCGGATGCTCGCGCAGTCCGGCACCATCGCCGACATTCCCGCCGGGGCGACGGTGTTCGGAACCCTGGCCCGCCCCCATCGCGAGTACCTGCGCGGGCAGGCGGCGCTGTACCGGCTCGCGAAAATCGTCGACAAGCTCGAACGGCTCGTCGAATCCAAAGCCGAGACTCCCTCTGGGCGCGACGAGCAGTAGGCGCTCCGTGACGCGTCCTGCCGCGCTGCGCGGCACCGGATTGCACACGGGCGCGATGACCGAAGCCACGTTCCTGCCGGCGCCCGCGGGGCAGGGCATCGTCTTTCGACGCATCGACCTCGCGGGCAAGCCGGAGGTCGCGGCCCGGCTGACCGAGGTCGAAGCAGTCGAGCGGCGCACGGCGATCGGCAGGGGCGAGGCGACGATTCACACCGTCGAGCATCTGCTCGCCGCCGTGGCGGCGCACGGCATCGATGACCTCACCGTAGAGCTCACCGGTCCCGAGCCGCCGATTCTCGACGGCAGCGTGCAGCCTTACTTCGAGGCGCTGACCCGGGCGGAACCGACGACCGTGGGCGGTGAAGCGGTCGTGCTGTCCGTGCAGGCGCCGTTTACCGTCACCGACCGCGACGCAACCTACATCGTGGCGCCCGACAAGTCGTTTCGGCTCACGGTCACGATCGAGTGGCCGCACCCGCTGATCGGCCGGCAGGCCGGGACGTACGAGGTGACTCCCGAAAGTTTCGCGACCGAGCTGGCGCCGGCCCGCACGTTCGGATTTACCCACGAGGTGGCCGATCTGCAGGCGCGGGGGCTGATCAAGGGCGCGTCGTCGGCCAACGCGATCGTGCTGGACGAGCGAGGTATCGTGGCCGGGGGCGCGCTGCGCTGGCCGGATGAATTCGTGCGGCACAAGGCGGCGGACATCGTGGGTGACCTGGCGCTGACGGGCGCCAGGATTCAGGCTCATGTGGTGGCGACGAAGCCCAGCCACGGCGGCAACATCGCACTGGCGCGGGCGCTCGCACGCGCGGGGAGGCGCAGCGGTATGCCGGCGATGGACATCAGCAAGATCATGGACTATTTGCCGCACCGATATCCGTTTCTCCTCGTGGACCGGATCGTCGAGGTGGAAGGCAAGAAGCGGATCGTCGGGATCAAGAACGTCACCATCAACGAGCCGTTTTTTCAGGGGCATTTCCCGGGGCATCCGATCATGCCGGGCGTGCTCATTATCGAAGCGATGGCACAAGTCGGCGGCATGCTGTTGATGAGCCACTTCGAGGGACAGGATACGGCGAACAAGGTCGTGTACTTCATGTCGCTGGACGCAGTGAAATTCCGCCGCCCGGTGGTCCCCGGCGACCAAATCCGCTTCGAGCTCGACATGCTGCAGTTCCGCGGCAAGACCTGCAAGATGAAGGGCGTGGGCTTCGTGGACGGCCAGGTCGTGGCCGAAGCCGAGATGATGGCGATGGTGGTCGATAAGTGATCCACCGAACCGCGTTGATCGACCCGACCGCCGAGCTCGGCGCCGACGTCTCGGTCGGCCCGTATTGCGTGATCGGGCCCAAAGTCACCGTGGGGGAGCGCAGCACGATCGCCGGCCACACCGTGATCGAGCGCAACACCCGCGTTGGCGACGCCGTGAAGATCGGCTATGGCACCATCATCGGTAACGATCCGCAGGATCTCAAGTACAAGGGCGAGGAGACCTGGGTCGAAATCGGGAGCGGCACGATCATCCGCGAGTACTGCACGGTGAATCGCGGCAGCACGGCGACAGGCAAGACGACCATCGGCCAGCGCTGCTTCATCATGACCTATGTCCATATTGCGCACGACTGCGTGGTGGGGAATGACGTGATCATGGCCAACGGGGTGCAGATGGCGGGACACGTCACCGTCGACGACCGCGCGATCATCAGCGGTCTGGTTCCGATCCATCAATTCGTGCGGATCGGGACGTACGCGTTCGTGGGGGGCGCGTCGCGCGTGAATCAGGACGTGCCGCCCTACACGAAAGCGGCCGGCAACCCGGTCCACCTCTACGGCCTGAACTCCGTGGGGCTGCAGCGCGCGGGGTTCACGCCCGAGGTCAAGCTCGCGCTCAAGCGCGCCTACCGCCTGGTGTTCAATTCCGAGCTCACCATGAGCCAGGGTGTCGCGCGGGCGCGCGCGGACCTGCCGCAGGTGCCGGAAGTCGAGACCTTCCTGCAGTTCATCGAAGAGTCGCAGCGCGGAGTGATGGTGTGACAGCCCCCCCCCGGCCCCGGCCGGTGCGCGTGGGCGTCGTCGGCGCGGGGGCGCTCGGCTTCCACCACATCCGGCTGCTCAAGAAAATCGAGGGCTCGGAGCTCGTCGGGTTTTACGACCACAATGCGGCGCGCGCAGCCCAGGTCGCCAAAGAGCTCGAGACGGTGGCCCATCCCTCACTCGATGCGCTCCTCGACAAAGTCGAGGCGGTGACGGTCGTCGTGCCGACACCGGCGCATGTCGACGTCGGGCTGCCGGTGCTCGAGCGGAACCTGCACGCGCTGATCGAGAAACCGCTGGCCGACACCTTGCCCGGCGCCGAGCAGCTTGTGCACACCGCGCGCGAGCGCGGGCTGTGTCTGCAGGTCGGGCACGTGGAGCGCTTCAACCGTGCGGTACGCGCCGCCGCCCCGTACCTCGAGGAGCCGCGCTTTCTGCAGACCGAGCGGCTGGCGCCGTTCCAGCCTCGCGGCACTGACGTCGCCGTGATTCTCGATCTGATGATTCACGACCTCGATCTGGTGCTGGAGCTGGTGCGCTCGGAAGT
>DASTDR010000590.1:0-2060 GCA_035710265.1 Gemmatimonadales bacterium
CCCGGCTGGGCGGCAACGCCGCGACGGGTGGCGTGCCCCATTCTCCCCGCCGGGCAAGCACGTAGATCTCGGGCTCAGGCGCGTCTGTGGCACGCTGGCCGTTCCGGACGTCCGCTGTCACCCCGACCACGGTGTGCCACCGCCCGTTCGGCATGGCGGGCGCCTGAACGCGCCTTCCGACAGCGCGGCCCCCTGCAAACAGAATGCGTTCAGCCGAGTCACTGAGAACGGCCGCCGGCTCGCCGTCCCAATCGGTCTCGTGGAATGTCCGGCCGCTGACCAGCGGGATGCGGAAGATCTCGAAGTACCCGGGCGTCACCTCGCGGATACGAATCGTGGGGTGACTCGCGCTGTCAGCGGGTGCCCGGCCTTCGACGCCGATGTTCGTGCTTCCCCTGCGTCTCCCACGGGGCGCCGCCGCATCGCTCAATGCGGCCGACACCGCGCCCGGCGTCGCGCGGGCGCGCGTGAGCAACTCCTCGAAGAAGGCCGCCCCATGCTTCGCCGTCGGGTACCTGGTGGCGCTGAGCGCCGCCGTCAGCGTGATGACGCGTTCACCATCGAAGCCAAGCGGCAAGTCGACCACGTTCCAAAGGCTGCGCAGCAGCAGCGCGGAGCTGCCGAGCAGCGCGAGGGTCAGCGCAATCTGCAGAGTGACCAACGCGAACCGGACGCGCGGCCGTGCACCCGGTGACGCGGTGCTCTTCGAGCGCAGCCCTTGCAACCCTCCGGCGCGAAAGACCGAGATCGCCGGCCACAGCCCGATCGCCATCCCGGTCATGACGACCAGCAGGGCGGCCACCACGAATACCCGTCCGTCAATCGACGCCTCGCCGATACCGGGAATCCCCGGCGGTGCCATGGTGACGAACGTCTTCAGCAGCGCAAATGCCGCGAGGAGGGCGACGCCACCCGCCGTCAGTGCGAGCAGCAGGCTTTCCGCGAGTGCCAGTCGTGCGAGTCGCATCGTGCTCGCGCCCACCGCGGCTCGAACCGCGAACTCGCGCTGGCGCTCGCCGACGCGCGCGAGCAGGAGGTTGGCGACGTTCACGCACGCGATCAGGAGAAAGGCCCCCACGGCGCCCATGAGCAGCCATGCCACGCGAGCCGCGTCGCCGGCACGGCGATCGCGCAGAAGCCGCACTTTCCAGCTCACTCGCGGGTTCGATGGCATGAGCTCCCGCATCGCAGGCAACTGGGGAGCCAGAGTTAGCTCCGCGCGCTCGGCGGTGACCTCCGGCCGGAGGCGTGCAAGTGTCGTGATAAAGGTGCTGAACGGCAGATCCGGATCGAGCGGACGCAACTGAAGTGGGAGCAGTACGTCCGCGGCGTCCACCGGCATCTCGAAGTCCGGCGGCAGGACACCAATAATCGGAACTCGCTGTGCTGGCCTCGTCCCACTCTCGAGGCTCACAGTGCGTCCGATCACGGACGGATCCGCGCCATAGCGACGGACCCACAACCCATGGCTGATGAGCGCCACACGCGGCGCCCCACGCACATCGTCTTCCGGCGCAAAGTCGCGCCCGGCGGCGACACGCACACCCAGCACGCGCAGGAAGTCGGATTCGACGACGCCGCATCTCACCTGTTCTGGCTGTTCTTCAGCGATGTCGCACGTCGCCGTCTTCATGGCTGTGACCGACTCGAACGGCGCTGGGGTCGTGTCCCACACCTGCACGTAACCCTTGTCGATCATCGCCTCGGTCTGTTCCAGGAACGAGCCGGGGGCTGCATCCAGTAAGCCGACGGAGACGAGGCGGTCGGGATCCGCGTACGGCAAGGGCCGGAAGAGCACGCGATCGAGCGCCGCGAAGAGCGCCGTCGAGGCGCCGAGGCCGAGCGCCAGCACGAAGATGACGCCGAGCGCGAAGCCAGGCTGCCGCCGCCACGAGCGCCAGGTGAACCAGGCATCCTGGCGCAGGGCATCCCACCACTGCGCGATCCAGACGCGGCGCATCGACTCGCGCGTGCGCAGCATGTTGCCGAGGCGCCGGCGTGCGGCGTTCTCGTCCACGCCGTCGTGCTCGGCGCGCATCGCGAGGTGCGCCTCGAGCTCC
>DASTDR010000591.1:0-10368 GCA_035710265.1 Gemmatimonadales bacterium
GCGATCGAGCGCGTCACGATCGGCCGCAAGGCCGCCAGGCTGTCCGGCTCGACCAGTGCCGCGATGAACTCGGCGGCGCTCTGAAACCGCTGCTCGGGGTCCTTCTCGAGCGCCCGGGCCAACGCCCGCTCCACGGCCAGCGGAACTTCGGGCCGCAGCCCGCGCACCAGGCGGGCCCGTTCGGTCACCTGCTTCGCCATCACCGCGCGCGGATTCGTGGCGGTGAAGGGCGGCTCACCCGTCAGCATCTCGTAAACCACGCACGCCAGGCTGTAGATGTCGCTCCGCGTCCCCAGGTCCACTTCGCCACTCGCCTGCTCCGGACTCATGTATTCCGGCGTGCCCACGGCGACCCCCACCTCCGTCACCAGCTCCCGGCGCCGCGAGTCGTCGTCCTCGGCATCGCAGCACGCGCGCGCGACTCCGAAATCGGCAAGCACGGCATGCCCGTCGGCGAACAGGATGTTTTCGGGCTTCACATCGCGATGCACGAATCCCTTGCGATGCGCGAAGTCGAGCCCCGCGCCCACTTCCTGCGCAATGCGGAGCGTGTCCTTGAGCGAGAGCCGGCGGTCGGCATCGAGCCGCTCGCGCAACGAACCGCCCGGCACGTGGGGCTGCACGTAGTAGAGCAGCCCTCCGGCCTCGCCGGAGTCGATGAGTGGGACGATGTGAGGATGGGCGAGGCGCGCGGCGATGCCAATCTCACGCAAAAACCGCTCGGTGCCCAGCGCCGCGGTGAGTTCCGGGCGCAGCACCTTGATGGCGACTTTGCGGCCGTGCTTCTTCTCTTCGGCGAGATACACCGTCGCCATGCCGCCGCGGCCGAGCTCGCGTTCGACCACGTACCGGTCGGCGAGCGCCGTTGCGATCGGGAAAGGCTCCGTGCCGGGCACGGAGCCGAAAGCTACCCGGTGGCGCGGGAGGCACCACCCCAACGGCCGAGCGCCAGCATCAACATGACAGCACCGATGCTGATGCCCATGTCGGCCACGTTGAAGGTCCAGAACCGGACATCGCGTACACCGACGTCGATGAAGTCGACCACGCCCGCCGCCGAACGCAGGCGGTCCAGCAGATTGCCGAGCGCCCCACCCGCGACGAGCGCGACGCCGATCACGCGCAGCCGATCCGAGGGCCGGGTGCGGTGGTACAGCACGCCGAGCACCAGCAGCGCCGCAACGGCGAGCGCGGACAACACGAGCCGGCGGGAGTCACCGCCCAGCGAAAAGCCCATCGCGGCATTCGTGTTGTAGGACAGCGTGAAGCGCACCGTCTCGCCGACGATCGGACGGGGCACCCCGACGTCGAGCCGTTCTTCCACGGCGCGTTTGGTCGCGCAGTCGGTGACGAGCAACGCGAGCGCGAGCGGCCAGAACCAGCGTGCCTTTGGGCTCACCCGACGCCCAATGCGCGGAACACCCAGCGTGTCAGCAGGATCCCCAGCGCGAGCAGTCCGAGGACCATAACACAAACGCCACAGACCACGAGCACGTTGAACGAGCGATCGGCGCGTGCCGCCCGATCCGGCGCCGCCAGATGGCGCTCCAGCAGAGCCACGTTCCGAAGATTGGCTTTCCATGCGAAGTCGAAGATGTCCCCGATGAAAGGAACGGCGCCCAATCCCGCGTCGAGCGCCACGTTGCCGGCGATCCGCAGCACGGTGGCGCGTGACGCGCCCATGCGAACCGCCTCTACCAGGACCCACCCAGCAAGAACGGCGCCAGCAGCATCACCGGCGCCTGGAATCAAGCCGAGCAGGGGATCGAGACCGAACCGCAGGTTGGTGCCGGGAATTCGAATCCCGGCATCCAACCAGTACGCGAATTTCGAAACCGCGGTGAAGCTAGACGATGACGTCGCCCGCGCGCCGCCCGACGAAGCGCCGGTGCTCACGCGCCGGCGAGACGTCGATGATGAGCGCGATGATCAGACCCACGATCGCCCATGGTGACCAGACTCCTCCGAACCAGTGCAACACCACCGTATACCACAGCAGTGAGGTTGGCAAGAAGAGGAAACCCAGAATCGGCCACAGGGTCAACGTGAACAACCCATCGAACCACGACGTGAACAGCCACAGCAACACAATGGCGACGCGCGGGGCCAGGAGAGCGAGAATCGCGAGTAGCAGTGGCATGTCGGTACGTCGTCGTTAGTTGACTGAGCCGAAGCGCGTGGCTTCGTCCGCGTAGATTGCAATTTCAATCCGCCGGTTCCACTGGCGGCCGGCATCCGTGTCGTTCGTCGCGATCGGCTCCGCGTCGCCGCGGCCGATCGTCGTCAAGCGACCGCGGTTCACACCCACCTGCTCCAGGAAGCTCGCCATCGCCTGCGCCCGCCGCTCCGACAGACTCTGATTGCGGTCGGTGCCGCCCTGCGAGTCCGTGTGCCCCACGATCATGATGCGCGTATTCGGATATTTCTCGAAGCTGGTGGCCAGACGCCGCAGATTGTCTCGACTGGAGGACGCCAGCTCATCGGACTCTTGTGCAAACAGCATACCTTCGGGCAGAATGAGCACGATCCCGCCACCAAGGCGCTGCACGACAGCCCCGGGCAGCTCGAACGCGAGCTCCTGTGCCTGTTTGTCCATTTGGTGCGTAATCGTCGAGGCCGCAGGCCCGCTCGCCTGCGCGCCGATAATGGCATTACGGACCGTCGCGCCGGTCTCTTTGCCCAACGGCTGGGCGCTGACCGCCACCGTCCGCGTCTCGTTTCGTTCCGTGCGTTTCGCACATCCTGCGGCGAGCGACACAAGGGCCGCACCCACAAGTGAACCTGCTACAATCCGTCGCATGACTTCCTCCCCCTGTCGAACAAGCATGAATGCTGATTTCGCTGAAGCATCATCGGGAAACCGTCACAGCGGAATCGGTCGAATCAGGGTCGGGCTTAGCTCTTAGGTGGGGTCGTGCACAGGGGGGACCAACGAAACTGGGGCGGGAGGACTCGAACCTCCAACTTCCCGGTTAACAGCCGGGCGGTCTGCCAGTTGACCTACACCCCACTGGGAACAGTTGCAAAGTTGCGCAGAAATCAAGTTGCAAAGAAAAACAACGCTTGACTAGTACTTCATGCCGGTCTTTTCCGCGAACGACTTGACTGCTTCTTGCTCCTCCGCGCTCAACTTCTCCGGCAATGTCACGTGGGCTTCCACGTACATATCCCCGCGGCGTCCGTTCTTCTCGATGCCGTGGCCCGGGATCCGGAATTTCTGGCCGTGCTGCGTGCCCGCGGGGATTCGCAACACGACGCGCTTGTCGTCCAACGTCTTCACCTTGATTCGAGAGCCCAACAGCGCTTGCGCCAGATTGATCGGGACCACGCCGACCAGATCGAGCCCCTCGCGGCGGAAGAAGCGATCGGTCGCAATCTGGATCTGTACGATCAAGTCTCCACGCCCCTTGGGTCCCTGGTTCTTGAGCCGCAGTCGAGCGCCATCCTCCGCGCCGGCGGGAATCTCGACGTTGACGCGCTTTTCGACGCGTACCTCGCCGCCGCCCTGGCAAGTCGGACAGCGCTGTGACGGCACCGTTCCCTTGCCGCGGCACACCGGGCAAGGGCGATTGACGGCGAATCCGCCCTGCCCGAACGACACGGTGCCGCGCCCTTTGCACTCCGGGCACTGGCTGACGGTCGCGCCCTTGGCGGCGCCGTTGCCGCCGCAGGTGGGACAGACCTCCGGCATCGCCAGCGTGATCGGCACCGTCCCGCCGAGTGCTGCGACTCGAAACGGGATCGTGATGCTGGTCTCGGTCTCCTCGGGCTCGGCGTCGCGGCCTGCCCCGCCGGCGCCACGGCGCCCGAAAATCGAGGAGAAGATGTCGCCCAACCCGCCGAGATCGGAGATATCGAAGTCGCCACTCTCGTCGGGTGCCGTACGGCCCCGGCGCGCGCTGCCGCCGTAGCTCGGGTTGAATCCTCCTCCGTACCTGCGCAGCTGGTCGTACTTCTTGCGCTTGTCGGCGTCACTCAACACGTCATGCGCTTCATTGATCTCCTTGAAGCGCTCAGCCGCCTGCGGATTGTTGGGATTGCGGTCCGGATGGTACTGCTTGGCCAGCCGCCTGAAGGCCTTCTTAATCTCGTCCGTCGTGGCGGTCTCGGCGACTCCCAACGTCTGATAGTAGTCGCGCTGTGCCGCCATTACGGCTCCTGCCACGTCAGCACGATGACTCGCGCCGGACGCAGCAATGTGTCCCGCATCTTGTAGCCCGCTTGCACGACCTGGCCTACGGTGTGGTCCTGGTCTGGTTTCGCCGCCGGTTGTGTCGTGACTGCCTCATGCACATTCGGGTCGAATGGAACACCGGCCTTGTCGATCTTCGTGACGCCGGCACTCTCCAGCTCTTTCCACACCTTGCGTTCGACCAGGTCAACGCCTTCGTGCAGCGTCTTCGAGTCGATGTCGGCCGGGTCGATATGAGCGAAGCGCGCGAGATCATCAAGCGCGTCCGCCAGGCGGTTCACCAGCTCCGCCTGCGCGCGCGCCCACGTCTCGGCGCGTTCCTTGGTGACTCGCTTCCGGAAGTTGTCGTATTCCGCGGCGGTCCGCAGATAGCGGTCCTTCCACAGCGCGAGCTCGGACGACTCAGCTGGTGCAGCCGCGGGCGTGGCAGGTCCTCCGTCGGTGCCACCCGCCGCAGCAGCGGCGGGCGCGGCCTCAGGAGGCTGCAGCGGCTCGTGCGTGTCCGGGTCCAGGGAGGGCGCCGGCGGGTGCTGTTGGTGACGCTTGTTGGTCATAGATTGGGAACTTTCGGTCTGGCAACAAGATACCCCGGGGCAGTATGTCTGGAAAGCCGCCCCGGGGCCTCGAGAAAAAACCTCGCTACAAACTCAGTAGCCGAACAGCAGTCCGACGGTGAGCGGGACAAATGTCGTCGACGAACCGCTCGTCTGGACACTCACATACCGCGCTTCAGCAAAGGCGTTCAAGCCGCCCAAGCTGAACGTCACGCCACCACCGAATCCCAAGCCGATCTTGGTCTCGGCATCGGGGCCGAAATCCACGTTGTAGATGCCGAGTCCGGCCAGCGCATACGGGCGCGCCTGCGCGTTCGGCGCGCTGAAGTGATACAGCGCACTAGCGTTGCCGCCGAGAATCGAGGTGCTGCCGCTGGCGCCAGTGCCTTCGTGCGCGGTGGAGGAGTAAATACCGTCGATGCGCAGGTACAGCGGGCTGCCCGCGAACGGCGTCTCGAAGATGCCGAGCAGGTTGATGCCCATCTTGTCGAAATCGCCGTAATCACCCAACGGCTGGGTCGCGCCGATGCCAAGACCAAATCTGAAACCTTCTGACGCCGGCATGAGTTGCGCGCGTAACGGCATCGCAGCACACAGCGCCGCGGCGACGGCAAGCGCGCCGAGAGTCGTTCGTTTCATTAGGGCTCCTTGTTATGTGTAAAACGCCTAGGTTGGGACTATAAGCGAGGAGCCGACGGAATCGCAGAATCTTAGGATTGCGTCCCTAGGGATGAGTTTGAGCGAGGAACCGGATTAAATCGGCGCGCACGCGCCGCTCATTGAACAGGTCGTTGGGCAGATCCGCGTACCACTGCACCTGCGCGGGCGCGGCCAGGTTGTCGGCAAACGTTCTCGCCACCTCGGAGTCGCTCACGGGGTCTTTTTCACCCAGCACGAACAGCAGCGGACGTTCGATACGGTGGCGATCGGCGAACACGGCTCGCTGCGCCCACAGCAGCTCGGCACGCGCTCCCGCCGTCATGTACGCGCGGCCCCGGCCAGTGGGGAACGTGGGCCACAGATCGGCCAGCTTGGCCGCGAATCTCTTCCACGCGGCGGGCTGGACCCGTGGAGACAGCCATGGACTGGAAATGATCGCCGCGGCAGGAGGTTCGCCCGGTTGCGTCTCGAGATAGCGCAGGACGACCAGCCCGCCGAATCCCTGCCCGATGAGCACTTGTGGAATGTCCAGCGTGCGACGCACCGCGCGGCGGAACGCCTGGAGATCGCCGAGCAATTGACTGAACCGCGAGAGATGGCCGCGCCGGCCGCCTGAGCGGCCGTGACCGCGTTGGTCCAGGACGTACGTCGCGAATCCCGCATCACGCAGCTCGGCACTTGCTTCGGTCCACGCATTCGGCTCCTGCGCGGGCTGGGGATGCCAGTCGCTCAGGACGAGCACGGCGGCGCGCGCGTCGCGCGTGGGCTCGTACGCGTCGAACACGAGCGGCGTCCCGTCGGGAGCGTTGACGCGGTTCCTGTTCATGACGATCCCTCGATCAACCGGCGCAGCAAATCGAGAGCCCCCTGGGCCGCACGAGCCCGAATCTCACCCCGATCGCCTGGAAAAATTCGCTTCAGCGCGCGTGCCGTCGTCCCCAGCCGCGCGGCGATCCACACGGTGCCCACCGGCTTGTCCGCGGTGCCGCCGCTCGGCCCCGCGATTCCGGTAACAGCCAGAGCCGCATCAACGACGAACTGGCGCTGGACTCCCTGCGCCATCGCCGCCACCACCTGCTCGGAGACCGCGCCATGACGCTCGAGCAGCTCGGGGGCCACGTCGAGCATACCGCTCTTCACGACGTTGTCGTAGGCGACCACACCTCCGATGAACACGTCGGACGCGCCGGCGATGGCCGTGATGCGGCTCCCCAGCAGCCCGCCGGTACACGACTCGGCGACCACGAGGCGCGCCTGGCGCGCGCGCAGCTGGTCCAGCACGACCGCGGCGAGGTCCGTGCCATCGGTGCCATAACAGTGCTCGCCCGCTCGCTCGCGGAGCGTGGTCGCGGCCGAGTCCAGAGCCGTGTCTGCGTCGTCGTCACGCAGTCCCCACGCCGTTACCCGCAGGTCCACGCCTTCGACCGACGGTAAGTACGCGAGGGTCAGCGGCGCGATCTCATCCTCGATTGCTCCAACGCGCTCGGCCAGCGCCGATTCGGCAATGCCCGTGGTTCGCACGGTGCGCGAGCGCACCACGGTTCCCGCGCTGCGCTGCGCGATTCGCGGCAGGACCTGTTCCGCAAGCAGACCGCGCATTTCCGACGGCACCCCCGGCAACATCACAACGACCCGCCCCCGGTCTTCCACCCAGAGCCCCGGCGCGGTGCCCCGCGGATTCGGAAGCACGGTGGCGCCTTGAGGGACTTCCGCCTGCGTGCGATTCACGGCCGGCATGGTTCGGCCGAGGCGGCGAAAACGTTCCTCGAGTGAACGCAGCACCGACTCGTCCAGCCGGAGCGGTTTGTCGAAGATTGCCGCGACCTCGAGCTTCGTCATGTCGTCGCGCGTCGGCCCCAAGCCCCCCGTGGTGATGACGAAACCGGTGCGGTCGAGCGATTCTCGGACCGCGGCGCGAATGGCCTCCGGACGGTCCGCGACCGAGACATGGCGCACGACTTCCGCCCCCGCGCCGGCCAGCGCGCGTCCCAGCTCGGCGGCGTTCGTGTCGACCACCTGCCCCAGCAGCAGCTCGCTGCCGACGGTGATGACCTCGAGCTTCACTTTCCGACTTTGAGGAGGGCCCGGTAACGGTAGAGATAGACGAGCAGCGAATACACGGTGAGCACGATCGCGCCGGCGAGCGTGATCGCGACGAACCAGCCGTGGAACTGATCCCAGAAGTTGCGGAACGCGCCCGCCAGGCGCAGCTCGGCGATCGCGTCCTTCCAGGCGAACCACGCAATCGTGGCCCCGATGAAGATGTTCTGCACGACCGCCTTCAGCTTGCCCGCGCCGGCGGCGGGAATCACAATCCCGCGCCGCTTCGCGAAAAACCGGAACACGGTGATCAGCACCTCGCGGCCCACGAGCAGCAGCGCGACCCACAGCGGGAAGCTGCCCCACCACGGAATCGCATAATCCACTTTGTCGGCCGCCAGGATCACGGGATGGCGCGTCATCCAGAAAATCGGAATGAGCGTCGCGAACAGCAGCAGCTTATCGGCAATCGGATCGAGCAGGATCCCGAGCTCGCTCGTCGTGTTGTAGCGACGCGCCAAATAACCGTCGAGCAGGTCGGAGAAGGCGGCGATCAGGAAGACGATGAAAGCGATGACTTTGGGCCAGTAGCCCGAAATGAACGGCAGCAGCGCGATGACCGGCGTGAGGCAGATGCGCGCGAGCGTGATGATGTTCGGCAGGGTCCAGCGCATCGAACCCGCCTTCAGCTCAGTGTCTTGAGAACGAGCTTGCTCACCGCTTTCAGGGTGTCGAATACGCCGTCTCCGCGGACCGCCACAGCCTCGTGGTACGGGGCGCGTCCCGTCCACTCGTTGCCGATTTTCTCGATCAGATGCTCGCCCGGATGCGCCGGATCTGGCGTGATCTTCTGACGGGCGGCGTCTTCGACCGGCCACCCCGGATTGAGCGACGCCTGGAGATCCTTGATCGGCGCCGCATTGGGGAGGTCGCGCTTGTTGTACTGAATCACGAACGGGATCTTCGTGAGATCGTAGCCGTACTCCGCCATGTTGTCGTACAGGTTCTGCATCGACTCCACGTTGGCTTCCATGCGCTCGATCTGGCTGTCGGCCACGAACACGATCCCGTCGACGCCCTTCAGGATCAGCTTGCGGCTGGCGTTGTAATACACCTGGCCCGGCACCGTGTACAGGTGGAATCGCGTCTTGAAACCGCGAATCGTGCCCAGATCCACGGGCAGGAAGTCGAAAAACAGCGTGCGCTCGGTTTCGGTCGCGAGCGAGATCATCTTGCCGCGCGTGTTGGGCGAGACCTTCCCGTAGACGTGCTCGAGGTTCGTCGTCTTCCCGCCCAGGCCCGGGCCGTAATAGACGAGCTTGCAGTTGATTTCGCGGGACGCGTAGTTGATCATCGACATGGGCGCGTCCCTCTAACCGAAGAGTTTGTCAATTTCGTCCTCTGCCCCTTCGAGCAGGCCCTTCTGCTGCCCGGCCTGGCCCGTCCCAACCCGATTGAACATCTCTGCAAAGACCTTATTGAGCTCGCCCACGACGCCCTTGGCTTTGAGCTTGACTAGCCCGAGCGTCGCGCGCTGATCGAACAGCACCACGAGGATCACCCGCTTCGCGACGTCGGCAAGGTACATCGACTCTTTTTCGCCCTGGTGCACGAGCGACGCGAACTCCGCCTCGCCGATCATTTTGGCGAGCTGGTCATTGGCGCTGAAGTCGGCCGCGGTGAGCGACGCGAAGGCAGTCGGATCGAACTGCGGGATTTCGCCGACGGTGGCGACGAGCTGACCGTTGCGGTCGACCAGCAGCGCACAGCGGGCGTTTGAGTCACGCAGGAACGCCTGGAGGTGCGTCTGGATTTGCTTGAAATCGTTCTCGTTGAAGGACCAGCTCGCGGCACCGGTCAAATGCGTTCTCCCCGTCCTATTCGGTCTCGGACATCTCGCGCCGTGCCGCTAGCGCTTGAGCGATGGTCACCGCATCGGCGTACTCGAGGTCGCCACCGACCGGCAATCCGCGCGCGATCCGGGTGAGCCGGACGCCGCTCGGCTTCAGCACCTGTTGCAGATAGGTGGCTGTGGCTTCCCCCTCCATCGACGGGTTCGTCGCCACGATCACCTCGCGAACTTCGGAGCCGTTGGCCAAACGCGCCAGGAGCCGCTCCACATGCAATTCGTCCGGTCCGACACCATCCAGGGGTGAGATTCGGCCACCCAGAACATGGTAGCGCCCCCGGTAGCGCCCGGCCCGTTCGATGGCGCTCACGTCACCCGCCTCCTCGACGACGCACAGTAAGGCAGCGTCCCGGCGCGGGTCACGGCAAATCGGGCACGGGTCGGCGTCCGACAGATTACCGCACGTGGCGCACGCCGTCACCTGGCCGCGGACTCGGCGGATAGCCTCCGCCAACCGCTCCGCGACCTCCGCGGGCTGCTTCAGCAGGTAGAACGTGAGTCGTTGGGCAGTCTTACGCCCGATGCCGGGGAGCTTGGCCAGCTCCGCCACGAGCTCCTCGATGGCGGACATGAAAAACCTACAGCGGCAGTTGGAACGGGAACGGCAGACCCGAGGCCAGCTTACGTACCTCGGCCTGATACAGCTCGGCCGCGCGCTTCTGCGCCTCGGCTACCGCGGCGAGCACCAGGTCTTCGAGCATCTCGACGTCGCCCTGGCTGACCGCCTGAGGATCGATCTTGATCCCGCGAATCTGCCCCCGCCCGTCGACCGTGGCCTGAACGATGCCTCCCCCGGCCGATACCGTCAGCGTCTGCTGCGCCAGCTGAGTCTGTATCTCGCTGAGCCGCCCCTGCATCTGCTGGGAGAGCTGGAGCAGGCTAGATAAATCCGCCATACGTCGAAAGTTACCCCGCGTCGCACTGTTGGCAAGCTATTCGAGCAGCTCCAAATCTAACGCGTCCACAGCCGCGCTCAGCGTGGGATCTTTGGCCCGCAGGCTCTTGAGCCGTTC
>DASTDR010000592.1:0-2078 GCA_035710265.1 Gemmatimonadales bacterium
GACACCCGTCACGACGGAAAGCTCAGGCGGAGCTCCGGTCTATGTCGGAGCTCCACTGGATAGTGGTTCGTGCTACGGGTTCTCCGGTTTCGTTGGATGGTACGACATCTTTCCCTTCTCATCGGCGTACTGCGATGGGTACGCGTTCGCGTACGCGTATCCCTACGGCTGGTTTCCCGTCACGATCCTGTACACGGGTGGAAGCATTGGTGGGAGCGGCGGCTCCAACGACCGTTCGCACGGCCGCGTCGTCAACGGGCGTGGATATCAGGAAGGGCTCGTGACCAACCCACGTGTCGGCCGTCCAGGGCACGAGCGCCCGATGACAGCCGGGGGTGGCACGTCGGGGTCGACGCCGTCGGCCAATACCAGCGCGGGTGAGCAACGGACCGCTAAGCCTCGACCGTAGCGCCAGTAATCATTGGACCAGCAAGATCACACGCGCATAACGCGTCAGCGCGGGCGCTCCGTTGTCGGTTGCCTCGAGCACCACGTGGATCGTCTGTCCCGCAGTGGCGTCGGCCGGCACCTGCAGGCCGGCCGTGCGCGATGTCGGATCCGCCAGCGTGACCGTGCTTGGGTAGGTACCGACTTCCTTCCACTGCCACCAGCGCAGCGTGACTGCATGCTTGTCCGGATCCGAGACGCTGGCGTGGAGCCGCACGGTTTCCCCCGGACGAGCCGAGATCCGTGAGCCTTCCCGGATTGTGACCCTCGGCTCATGATTTGCGCCGGCGAACGTCGGTGTCACTGACCATTGCATCCGCGCTGCGAAGTCGTTCTGCGCCGCGGGAGTGAAGTTCGGGTCCGGTGATGGCGGCCGCGGCGCGGCGGCAAGCCGCTCGAGCAGCCGGGCCAGATCTTCGTACGAGCGGATCGGATTCGACGGTCCCCCCCCGCTGCTGAACGCCGCGAACATCGCCGAGGTGTCCGGCCGCCCATTCCCGGCCCAGCCGCCGGGTGTGCTGTCCTGATATGCGCGCAGCCCGTTATCGAGCAGGTTCAAAAAGGTGAACGTGTCGCCCTCAGCGAGGAACTCGCCTTTGGGTCGCGGCGGCGTCCAGACGATATAGCCCTTGGCGCGCAACTCGTCCCCCGTAAACCCCGACAGGCCGAAGTAGTCGAAGACGTCGCCCGCCACCATCTGCTTGCCGTCGCCCCAAACCCGGTACAGCGCGCCGAGCGGACCGCGGCTCGTGATGTGCTCCGCCGTCCACTCGGGGCTGTAGTACACGGCATTCTCGGCGCTCGCGCTGGGGCCGGCGCCGTATGAGAGCGCGACCCCGCCGCCACCAGCGGGGAGTGAGCGGATCTCGGGCCAATTTGGGCGGATGTAGCTCGCATACGTATCGTCCTGATCACCTGAAGTCGAAAGGATCGCCTTCCGCGATACGCGCTGCCGAATGGCGGTCCATTGCGGCGTGTTCTCATACTGTTCCTGGATCGATTTCAGCGCACGCGCGATCGTGCTTTGGCCGCCCCAGGCGAGCAGGTAAATCGGACCGGGTTCCTCGTCCAGCAGCAGTGCCTTGATCAGATCGGAACCGGGAGAGTCGCGCGAGATGTCGCCGTCGAACTCCACGTTGCCCCAGCGGACCTTCGACCGCAGCTCGGCGGGCGTGGGGTACCGGGGATTATGGACCCGCAGGTTCTGGTAGACACGCTCGTAGGTGTCCACCACGAGATCGATGAACCGTTCGTCTGGTGCCCAGCGCCAGGACGCGCACGGACAGAGATTGAGACCGAAGCGGGAGTACTCGCGGTTCGGCACGGAGACTTTCTTTCCGGTCCCGTCGCCTTTCCAGTGAAAGCCGCTGCTCGCGTAAATGATTCCTTCGGTGCGGAAGTCCGTGCTGTACAGCAGATACCGAATCAGCGAGTTCGCATCGTCGAGCTCAGGATCGGTGGTCACGACGACGCGCGGCTTCTGTGCCAGCCCCGCGCCCGCGGCGAGCAGCATCGCCATCGTGAGGACGAGCGTCCTCACGCGTCCTGCACTCCTTCTTCCTGAAACACGATGCTGCAACACGTCACGGCCCCCTCCGCCTTCGCCAGTTCGGCGCACGGAACGGCGATCA
>DASTDR010000593.1:0-2625 GCA_035710265.1 Gemmatimonadales bacterium
GCTGACGACGTACCACGTCGCGAAGCTCGCCGAGTTCATCGGCAAGCTGCAGGAGACGGCCGACGGCGACGGGACGCTGCTGGATCGATCGCTGATCTACTTCGGCAGCGGCATGGGCAACGGCAACGCGCACGATCGCAACAATCCGCCCGTCCTGCTGATGGGCGGCGCGAACGGCGGGCTCAAGGGCAATCGCTCCATCAAGGTGGAGAAGAAGGAGCCCACTGCCAACCTGTTGCTGACGATGGCCGATCTCGCCGGCGCGGAGGTCGAGTCGATCGGCCACAGCACGGGACATCTCAGCCTCTGAACGGCTGCGAGCGCATGGACGTAGAGGCGGGTCTTCAGACCCGCCTGGGCGTCGCGCCTGACTTCTCCCAGGACTGTTCTGCACGTCCGGCATCGGCGCCGGCGACCGAGTACAACGCGCCGGGGGCGTTGCGTGTCTTCTGGAACTGCTCGAGTGTCTCGCCTCGCATCGCCGCGTAGATGTGGAGGTTCGACACGCCTACAACGGCCCCGAGCTTCTCGAGCATGAAGAAGCTGACGCCGTAGTGAATCATGCGTCGCCAGTCCAGGGTTCGCACCAGGTGGCGTTCTTCGCCGGTGAGGCCGGCTTCGTCGAACAGCGCCTCCTGGCCGGCGTGAAACTTCGCTCGCCAGGCGGGGTTCGTCAGCCCGTGTAGAAACTTGTTGAGCCGATAGGCCTTGACGCTCCGTGCGAGCGTGAACGGATACGAGCCGTCCAGCCGTTCGATCCCCTCGAGCTGGTGACGAATGTGCGCGAGGTAGGCCGGACCCGGCGCGTCTGGTTCGGGCCCGTCGTCCTCGTAGACGGCTGTCGCGATGCCAGTCATGCTGGGCAGGTAGTACGTCTGGTGCAGCTTGCGGACTCTTGGCGACAGCGCGCCGCGCATCACCAGCCACATGATCACTTCGGCGCCCTCCACGCCCCCGAGCGTCGCATATTCCGCAATCGTCATCTCGGTGAGACGAACCGGATCCTTCTCAATCAGCTCCAGGAACTGCCGGTCCCACTCGGTGTTGTTGAACCCGGATCGCTCGCCGTGCACCTGGTGCGAGAGCCCCCCGGTCGCGACCAGGGCCACCTTCAGATCCTCGGGGTAGCTCTCGATGGCTTTTCGCAGGCTCTGCCCCAGCGTGTAGCAGCGTTTGGCCGAGGGAATGGGGAATTCGAGGACGCCGATCTGCAGCGGCACGATCGTCCCGGGCCAGTCCGGTTCGTGCGGCCACAGCATCGAGAGCGGCGAGAAGCAGCCGTGGTCCAGCGCTTTGTCCTGGAAGTAGGAGAGGTCGAACTCGTCGGCCACCAGTCCTGCGGCAATGTGATGCGCGAGCGGCGCATGCCCGCGCAATGGTGGCAGCGCGCGCGGCCCGCCACCTTCGTCGGCGGCGGCGTAGGACTCGCCGATTCCGAGCGCGAACTGCGAGTAGTGGTCGAAGAAGAACGACGTCACGTGATCGTTGAAGATCACCACCAGCACGTCGGGCTTCTTTTCGGTCAGCCATCGCTGGACCGGCTTGTAGGCCTCGAAGATGGGAGCCCAGGCCGGATCGTTCTCCTTGTGCGTGTCGAGTGCAAACCCGATGGTGGGTGTGTGCGAGCTGGCGACCGCGCCAACGATCGTGGCCATGGTGTTGGTCCTTGGTGCGGTCAACAGGACCGCGGGGTCCGGCACGTGTGCAAAGCCACTGCCACAGTCCGGTCCGCACGAGGATTCGAACAGGCGTCCGATTGAACAACCTCCTCGCCATCCCGCTGCGAGATCGTCCGCGCATGCCGCGAAATAGTCACAGACCTCTGACGAACCCGCCGGCATCCAGCAGGCCTGGAGCTGCATTCGAGCGCGCGCTCCTGATTGGTGGGTCCTTTGCAGGTTATGGGGGCGCGCCGTTGCGGCGGGCAGTCTCGAACGTCAGAGAGGTGAAGCCATGGCGACTACCGCGATTGCCATCCAACAGCTGGTCGGGGATTGCCGCTGGAGCAGGCCCGGTCATCGTTTCACGGGTATTTCGGAGGCGCTCCAGCCCGAGAGTGTGTGGGTCTGCGTGCGTGAGGGGAGCCGCCGGAACGTCCGCGAGGCAGAATGTCGGACCTGTTCTTACTGGGAGCTGGTGCCCGGCGCGGTGGCGAGCCGCACCGGACGCGCCGAGGTGGCGAGCAGAGTCATCGCGGGTGGCGCGCTCGCTGTGTGGACACGCGTGGTGCTGGTCTTGATCGCTGCCCTGTTCGTCGCCATGGGATTCAGCACGCTGACAGGGCCGCTGGCCGTTCCAGTGACCGTGACACTCTGGCTGGGTGCGGCCGTGTTTGCGGGTCTGGCCGCCTTCTGGCGGCCAGACTGAGGGTTGGTGGCGGTAGCCTCGAGCCAGCGGCCGTGGCCTGATCAGCGCGCGCCCGTGGCGCCCTGCCTGCCGATGATCGCGAGCCCGATGCGGTTGGTGCTCGTCTGATGGATCGTGAGGTTCCCGTCCGGCGTCTTCCGCATGTGCCGGATGATGCCGACGCCTGACGGAACCGCCCAGCTCTGGAACTTTTCCGTCTTCGGATCGAACCGCACCAGCGCGTCCGGCCGCTGGTTCGACTCGTTGTACCAGATGATG
>DASTDR010000594.1:0-4993 GCA_035710265.1 Gemmatimonadales bacterium
GATTCGCGCGAATCTGGGCTTCATCAACATCGAATCGACGAGCGAGCTCGATACGCTGACGGCGGTCGCCAACGATCTGCAGTTGCCTGCTCGCGTCGGCATTCGAGTGAATCCCGACGTCGCGATCGACTCTCATTCCTACATGAAGACGGGCGAAAAGAGCGCCAAGTTCGGCATCCCGTTCGACGAAGTGGTCCGTGTGGCGCAGCGGATCGCCGCGGAGCCGCGCCTCAGGCTGCGCGGTCTGGCGATGCACATCGGCTCGCAGATCACGGACGTCGCGCCTTACCACCGCGGCACCACCAAGTTGCTCGAGCTCGTCACCGCGATCCGCGCATCGGGCATCACGACGCTCGAGGCGCTCGACGTCGGCGGTGGACTCGGGGTGAGGTATCACAACGAGAAAGCGCCGAGTCCGAAGGCGTTTGCCGAGGCAGTGGTCCCGGGGGTGCGCGCGGCGGGACTGGGACTGCTGTGTGAGCCCGGGCGCTATCTGGTCGCGAACGCCGGCGTGCTGCTCACCCGCGTCCTCTATCGCAAGCACGCGGGCGGAAAGGAATACGCGATCGTCGATGCGGGCATGTCGGACTTCGTCCGGCCGAGTCACTACAACGCGCACCACGAGATCCTGCCGCTGCGCGACGGCAAGCGTCCCGAAGAGACCCTCAACGTCGTCGGACCGATCTGCGAAACTGGAGACTTTCTGGCACTCGACCGGAAGATGGTAGCCGTCGGCCCGGGTGAAGTGCTGGCCGTGCTCGGCACCGGCGCCTATGGCTTCGTGATGAGCTCCACCTACAATCAGCGGCCGCGCGCGCCCGAAGTCGTGGTCGACGGGGATCGCTACTACGTGGCGCGCCAGCGCGAGACGCTCGAGGATTTGGTCCGGGGCGAGACGGCCGAGCCCACGACGTGGTACAAGGCATGAACAGCATTCTCATTCTCGACTACGGGTCGCAGTTCACGCAGCTGATCGCGCGCCGCATCCGCGAAGCCAGCGTGTACTGCGAGATTCATCCGGCGTCCCGCGGCACCGATCTCGGATTCATCCAGCATTTCGACCCGAAGGGAATCATCTTGTCCGGCGGCCCGAGCTCGGTCTTCGACCCGGGCGCGCCCACCGCCGACCCGGCGATTCTCGACCTGGGGCGTCCCGTACTTGGCATCTGCTACGGGATGCAGCTCATGGCCACGCTGGCCGGTGGGAAATCAGTGCCGTCGGCCGAGCGCGAGTACGGCCGTGCCGAGATCACGATCAAGGAAAACCAGGGCCTGTTTGCCGGCTTCGAGCCCAAGGCGACGACGACCGTCTGGGCGAGCCACGGCGACCGCATCGAGGAGCCGCCGCCCAACTTCCGGATCACGGCGACGAGTCCCAGCGCGCCCGTTGCCGCCATGCAGCACGTCTCGAAGCCGCTCTATGGCGTCCTGTTCCATCCCGAGGTCGCCCACACACCCAGGGGCGGCGAAATCCTCAACAACTTCCTGTTCTCGATCAGCGCCGCGCAGCCCGATTGGACGCCCGGACACTTCATCGACCAGGAAATCGCGAAGATCCGCTCAATGGTCGGTCCACAGGGCCGCGCGATCTGCGGTCTGTCCGGCGGAGTCGACTCGTCGGTGGCGGCGGCCCTGGTGCACCGCGCGATCGGCGACCGGCTCACCTGCGTGTTCGTGGACCACGGCCTGCTCCGCAAAGGTGAGCGCGAGCAGGTGGAACAGACGTTCCGCGCGCACCTCGGCATCGATCTCCGGGTCGTGGACGCGACCCATCGCTTCCTGAAGGAGCTGAAGGACATCGACGACCCCGAGGAAAAGCGCCGCCGGATCGGCCACACGTTCATCGACGTGTTCGAAGACGCAGCACGGCACGTCGAGGGGAGCGTCGGGTTTTTGGTGCAGGGGACGCTGTATCCCGATGTGATCGAGTCCACGTCCCCCAAGGGTGGCCCCTCGGCGACGATCAAGACCCACCACAACGTCGGGGGGCTGCGGCCCAATCTTCCGTGGAAGTTGATCGAGCCGCTGCGCGAGCTGTTCAAGGACGAAGTGCGCCAGGTGGGACGCGAGCTGGGCCTGCCCGAAGAAATCGTCGGCCGGCACCCATTCCCGGGGCCGGGCCTCGCGATTCGCATTCTCGGTCCCGTCACCGAACCTCGACTGGACGTGCTGCGGCGAGTGGATGCGATCTATCTCGAAGAGATCCGGGCGGCCGGATTGTACGATGAGATCTGGCAAGCCTTTGCCGTCCTGCTGCCGATCAAATCGGTCGGGGTGATGGGCGACGGCAGGACCTACGACAACGTTGTGGCGTTACGCGCCGTAACGAGCCGGGACGGGATGACGGCGGACTGGTTCCAATTCCCCCACGATGTGCTGGGACGGATCTCGAATCGGATCATCAATGAGGTCAAGGGTGTGAACCGCGTCACATATGATGTGAGCTCGAAGCCCCCGGCCACGATCGAGTGGGAATAAGGGAAGCTGACAAGTCGGCCGACCGTGCGTTATGTTATTGGGCGCCCGCCTTACCCTTGGAAGAGGGGCGCTATGACGCATCGTTCCGGCTTCACGCTCATCGAGCTGCTCATCGTCGTCGTGATCGTTGGGGTTCTGGCCTCGATTGCGATTCCGAAGTTCGCCAATACCAAAGAAAAAGCGTATCTCACGTCGATGAAGTCCGATCTGCGCAACCTCGTAACCGCCGAGGAGGCGTATTTCGCCGATTCCATCAAGTACACGACGGACCTCGGTACCGCGTACCGCACGAGCACAGGTGTCGTGGGGCCCACGATCACGCTGACAACCGACGGCTGGCAGGCGCTGGTGACCCACACCGCCACGACAAGGACCTGCGCCATTTTTGGAGGATCGACGCCGCTCGCCCCGGCCACGAGGGAAGGGGAAGTTCGCTGTAATTGACGCTGGGATACGGCGACGCTAGGGTGAGGCGACGCTGAAATCGCGGCCCGCCTAAATGTTCTTCTCCTCCAGCAACTCCAAGAACTCCGCAGGACTCGCCATCTTGGCCAGTCTCGGCGGCACGTCAGGCTCTTTCGCAAACTGCGCAATCTTCCCCAGCACCGGCAAATACTGGTTCGACACTTCGAGCGGCGGCGCCACGATCAGGAAGAAGAAGCGCACCGGCTGATCGTCGATGGCTTTGAAGTCGATCCCCTTCGAGCTGCGCCCAAAGACACAGCGCAGCCGTGTGACGACCAGCGACCGGCAATGCGGGATCGCGATGTGCTGTCCGATGCCGGTCGACCCGAGCGTCTCCCGGCGCTTCAGCATCTTGAACAGCATCGCCTGCGCCTTCTCATCCAGCTTGAGAAGCGAAACGAGCTCCTTGAGCACCTGATCCTTCGTAGTGCTCTCGAGCTCGAGCTTGATGGCATCGTCTGAAAAGAACTCGCGCAGGCGCATTCGCGCGCGAAAGGTAAAGGTTGGTTGCTCGGTGCGCAACGCGCTATTACGTTCCAGCGCATGAACTTCCCGTATTCCGTCGCGCCCGACGTCCCCCTGTTCCTGGCCCCCATGGCCGGGGTCTCGGAGTCGCCGTTCCGGCAGATCTGCCGCCGCTACGGGGCTGACGTCGTCGTGTCGGAGTTCATCTCCTCCGTGGGCATCTCGCTCGGCATCGAGCGCGTGCTGGCCGAAATGCGGTTCGAGCCGGTCGAGCGTCCGATTGGGATCCAGATCTACGGTGCAGATGCGGGGATCATGGCGAAGGCCGCCGGAATGGTCACCGAACTGTTCCAGCCCGATTTCGTGGACATCAACTTCGGCTGCCCGGTCAAGAAGGTGGTCCGCAATAACGGGGGCTCGGGCTGCCTCAAGGACATGGGCCTGGTGCAGGGCATCATCCGCGCGGTGAAAGGCGCCACGCGGCTGCCGGTGACGGTGAAGATCCGCAGCGGCTGGGATGAGACGCAGCGCGATCCGGTCGAGATCGCCCTGCGCTGTCAGGATGCAGGCGCGCAAGCGCTGACGCTGCATCCGCGCACCCGCACGCAGATGTATCAGGGTGATGCCGACTGGGACGAAATTGCCGAGGTCGCGGCGGCGCTCACGATCCCGGTGATCGGGAACGGCGACATCAAGACGCCGGAAGACGTGCTCGCGATGCGGCGCCACACAAACTGCGCGGGCATCATGATTGCGCGCGGCTCGTTCGGGAATCCCTGGCTGTTTGCCCAGGCGCGGGACCTGCTGGAAGGCCGCACCAAGCGGCCCGATCCGACGGCGGAAGAGCGGTTCGCGACGACACTGGAGCACGCTCAGCTCGCGCTCCGGCTCCAGGGCGATACACGCAAA
Organism: Gemmatimonadales bacterium; assembly: GCA_035710265.1. Lineage (GTDB taxonomy): Bacteria > Gemmatimonadota > Gemmatimonadetes > Gemmatimonadales > GWC2-71-9 > 20CM-2-65-7. The sequence goes on from DASTDR010000594.1 coordinate 4,318, forward strand.
ACGGCGCTGGAATTCCGCAAGCACCTCGGCTGGTACACGAAAGGTCTGCCCGGTGCGGCCGAGCTGCGCCAGCGGCTCTTCGCGATCGAGTCGATGGCCGAGGCGGAGCGCATCTTCCACGAATACCTGGCGCGACCAGCGCTGATCGCCGCGTGAACTTCGAGCGGCTGCCGTTCGCGACGATCGATCACCTCCGGCCCATCACGCAGGGGCATCAGGAGGTGATCTTTTCTCCGGGCAAGACGGTCGGCCAGGTGGTGGCGATCGCCGAGCGGCTCGAGGCTGCAAGCGGGGGCTTTCTCGCGACCCGCGTGGACCAGGAGCAGGCAGCCGCGCTCAAGGCGCGGTTTCCGCGTGTGGAGGTGCACGAGCTCGGACGAATCGCCTACCTGCCGCCCGACCCTGAGCCCGCACCCACGGGTCGCGGGACCGTGCTCGTGTGCACGGCGGGGACGAGCGACCTCGCCGTCGCCGAGGAGGCGGCAGTGAGCGCGCGCGCGCTCAAGAACCAGGTGGAGCGGCTCACCGACGTCGGCGTCGCCGGTATTCACCGGCTGCTCACGCAAACCGATGTCTTACGGGCGGCGAGTGTGATCATCGTGGTGGCCGGGATGGAAGGCGCGTTGCCGAGCGTGGTCGGTGGCCTCGTGAAGGTACCGGTGATCGCGGTGCCGAC
>DASTDR010000595.1:0-13615 GCA_035710265.1 Gemmatimonadales bacterium
GGCGTGCAGGCATTGCTCGACGTCTTCCCAGCCGAGATCAGGGACGTCGAGGAGCTCTAGTCAATGGACATTCAGTCGGTCATGACGCAGGCCAGGCAGATGCAGGAGCGCCTGCGGAAACAGATGGACGAGATGCGCGCGGAAGCCACGGCCGGCGGGGGCATGGTCACGGTTGTCGTCAACGGCGCCAAGCAGCTTCAGTCGATCCGCCTCGATCCCGCCGTCGTCTCCAGAGACGATGTGGAGATGCTGCAGGACCTGATACTCGCGGCGGTCAACGACGCGCAACGTAAGATCGACGAGCAGATGGAGCGGTCGATGTCGGGCCTCATGGGCGGTCTGAAGCTGCCGGGGCTCTTCTAGTGGTCCATTAGTCTTGTCGTTACCGGAACCTCTCGCCAGGCTGGTCGAACAGCTCCAGAAGCTCCCCGGCATCGGCGCCAAGGGCGCGCAGCGCCTCGCCTTCCACATCCTGCGGCATCCGCGCGAGGACGCCGACGAGTTGTGCGCCGCCATCCGCGACGTCAAGGAGCGCGTGACCTACTGTTCGACCTGCAATAACATCACCGACGCCGATCCGTGCATGTTCTGCACGAGCGCGACCAGGGATCATCGCCTCGTCTGCGTCGTCGAGGAGCCACAGAACGTGACGGTGGTCGAGAAGACGCGCGAGTTCAAGGGCGTCTATCACGTGCTGATGGGCGCGCTGTCGCCGCTGCAGGGCGTCGGGCCCGACGACCTGAAGATCGCGGGACTGCTCGCGCGCGTGGGCGGCGGCGGGATTGAAGAAGTGATCCTGGCGACGAACCCGACGGTCGAAGGGGAAGCGACGGCGCTCTACCTGGCGCGGCTCCTCAAGCCGCTCGGCGTGCGCGTGACGCGCATTGCCATGGGGATCCCGGTCGGCTCCGATCTGGAATACGCCGACGAAGTGACGATGACGAGGGCGATGGAAAACAGGAGAGACTTGTGATTGGCTGATTCGATAATGTTTCCCGCCATCTACCAACTGCCCATCGGCATCATCCTGCTGCTCAGTGGCATCGTCGCCTGTTTCTTCGGCTACCGGATGTTCCGCCTCGTGCTCGCGATCTTCGGCTTCATCTTCGGCGCGCTGGCGGCCAGCTCGCTGTTCGGCCCGAGCGACACGGCGTGGATGATCGGCGCCGGCGTGGCGGGCGGGCTCGTGGGAGCGGGCCTGTTCAGCGCGGCGTACTTCGTCGGCGTCGCGCTGGTCGGCGCCGGTCTCGGAACCCTGCTGGCGCACCTGGCATTTTCGGCGAGCGACCGCGAGCCGCACGTGCTCATCGTCATGTTCTGCGCCATCGCGGGCGCCGTGGCGTCCACCTATCTGCAGCGGTACGTCGTGATCCTGGTCACGGCCTTTGGCGGAGCGCTGACGCTCGTCCACGGCGCGCTCGCGCTGGTTGGAAGCCGCGTGACGCTGCCCGGCCTTGGCGGCGACGGCGTGTGGCTGCCGTACCCGTTCGATCCGATGCCGGGTCAGCGGTGGGTGCCCATTGCGTGGGCCGTCGTGGGGTTGATTGGCGCCGGCGTGCAGTTGGGGTGGACCGGCGGCGAAAAGGGGCGGATCGGGCGGGCGAAGAAGAAAACCGGATAAAATCAGGGGGCAGGGGTCAGGGGCAGGGGATAGTGGACGAGCGACGAGGTTTCATGAGAAAGACGGCAGCGGTTCTGGCGGTGTGCGGGTTCATAGCGTCTGCGGCGTACGTGTCGCTCGGCGCGCAGGCGAAGTCGGCGAGCGCGGGCGTGTACGCGACCGAGCAGGCAACCAAGGGCGAAGCGATCTACAAGGAGCAGTGCGCCGCGTGCCACGGCGACAACCTGGAGGGCTCCGGTCCGATGCCGCCGCTTGCCGGGAACGACTTCCTGGCTAACTGGAAGGGCAAGAGCCTCGGCGACCTGTTCGAGAAGGTGCAGGCGACGATGCCGGCGACGGCGCCGGGAACGTTGACGGCGGATCAGACGGTCGAGACGCTCGCCTTCATGCTCAAGGCGGGCAAGTATCCCGCAGGCACGGCGCCGCTCGAAGGCAAGATGGAAGCGCTGCTGCCGATCGCGATCGACGCGCCGAAGTAGTGGCCGAAGTAGTGTCCGGCTTCAGCCGGACCGTTGCGTCACCGTATCGGGCAGGACTCGGCGGTGTTGTTCCACCCCTCGACATCGAGCATGGCGTCGATGGTCGCGCCCGTGGGGCTCGACCCTGAGAGGAGCGGATCCCTGGGCTGACCGCCCCCGATGCGGACGCGGCCGCCCGCGAGCGTGACGCCGCTCGGTGACAGCTCGGCCTTCCGTACCAGCCCCGTGATTTCGAGCAGCGCGCCTTCGCGTTTCTCGATGTCCTTGAGCATGTCCTTCGGGCCAGACAGGCGGAATCGCCGTCCGGGTCGCAGGTCGCCGCTGGTCGGATCGTGCCCTTCGCGCGCGGCGATGATGAAGGTGCGTCCCTTCACGCAGCCGGGAATGGTGATGCGCGTGGAGTCTTTCGGCACCTCTTTTTCCTGCGCGGCCGCGAACACGCCCGATACGGCCAGGACGACGGCGGGCAGTACGTATTTCATGCTTCAAGTGTACGCCTGAACGGGCCGCCCGTGATTTGCGCCTCCGGGCCCGTTTGGCTACGATTGAAAGGTTCGACCTGCGGCGTCCCTCGCCGCCGGGACGTCGGTCCCGCCATTCCTCGGTAGCTCAATGGCAGAGCATCCGGCTGTTAACCGGAGGGTTGCTGGTTCGAGTCCAGCCCGAGGAGCCACTTTCTCAATGAGTTAGCTCGGCCGCCCCTTTCCCTTTGTGAACAATAGTGAACAATTCGGATCCGACTGCATCGGCGGCCCTCCGCAGCGAGCCGTCGACGACCTGCGTGTACACATTGAGCGTCGTGTCGACCTTCGCGTGTCCCATCAGCTGCGCGATGACCTTCGCTGGAACTCCCTTCTCGTGAGCCCACGACGAGTACGTTCGTCGTAGCGTCAACCAGGTCACCCGTTTGAGTCCCAACGCCTCGCACGCTGGAACAATCCAGCGACGCACGACGTTGTTCGGCGAGATCGGCTTGCCAGACCACGTCGAGAACACCAGCGACTCCGGCTCTGTGCGCTTCACGTGAGCTCTCCAGTCCACCATCAGCTTCACCGCAGCTTCTGACAGTGGAATCTGTCGAACTCCTGCAGCCGTCTTCGGCGTACTGAACCTGCCGTCGTAGACCGCTTCGCGCACCGTCAAACACTGACGTTGCTCGTCGAAGTCTCTCCAGCGAAGCGCAAAGATCTCGCCCCGCCGAAGCCCTGACAACAGAGCCAATCCCACCATCGTTCGCGCCAACGGTGGCAGCTCCGCCAGCAGCGCCGTAGCTTGAGTGATCGTGAGCGCCCACTTGGGTCGTACGTTGACCAGTGCCGGCAGATCAACGTCGCGCGCAGGATTGTCCTGGAGATGGCCCCACTTGACCGCTGTGCGGAGTACCGCGCTCAGGACGTCGTGAATGTGGTCCGTCGTCCTGGGTGCGTATCCGCTGTTGACCAAATGAGCCACGTAGGCCTGAACTTCCTGACGCGTGATCTCCGTCATCGCCTTGCCACCGAATCGCGGCAGCAGATGCTTCTCGAGAATGTGCCGATGATTCTTCTGCGTCGAGTGCTTGTACATCGGCAACACGTGAGCCTGCCATTCTGCCGCCAGCGTTCGGAATACGACTCGCGATCGCATTGACGTGTGACCGTCGCCACTCGCGGCCATGCGCTGCGCCAACGTGTCCGACGCTTGCTTCCGCGTGACCTCGCTCAGCGCCTCGTAGCGCTGGACCTTTCGTCGCGTGCCGTCGGGAGCAATTTCCATCTCCCGCCAGCGAATTGCCCACCCCTTTCCTCGTTTGAGCAGACATCCACTGCCGTACTGTCGTTTCGATCGAGTCATCGAGAGAATCCCTTTCCTCTCGCTGGCTCTTCGTGCTGTAGCTCGTGCGTCATTGTAGCCGCTCCCACGCCAGAGCGGTCGCATCCCGTCGTGCGGCGATCGATGAATGCACGCACGAGCCGTGGATCGAAGCGCACGTACTTGCCGATCTTTACGTGCGGGAGTCGCTCCGTCCGCGGCGCGCTGCGCGAACGCGTGTGCTCGTAGACCCAGCTCTTACTGACCTTCAGCAGTGCGGCGACGTCGTCGACGGTGAGGAGCTCGAGGAGGTGCGCGTCGGAGGAATCGGCGAGCGGCGTGGAGGCGGTGAGCGACTCATCGCGAGGCATGCGATGCTCCCTTCGAACTGGCATCTGTAGCCATTCGCCGCCATGAATATCTTAGCGCGCCGGTGAAGTCTGTCACGTACTCGACAGTGTCGCGAAGGTGACAGACTTGGGCGTCGTTCCATGCGCAGAGTGCCCGCGCGGGAGGCGCATGCCATGGGACGATGGGACATCGATGAGGGCGCGCGATCACCTGATCGAGCGCCGACGAACAGCATTGAACGCACGGACACGACACCGCGTGATCACGAGCTGAGGGTCACGGCGCTTCGTGACAGCGTCTCACCACGATCGCGTGGAGAGATCGACGGCGATCGGGAGCACGGGCTGACGCTGCCCGCGGGGCGTGATCGTGAGGAGGTGCGAGACCACGGACGGACGTTTCACCTCCGAGGTACCGAAGTGGAGCTCCTCGAGCGCGCGGCGCAGTACCGGGTGACGTTCACCGAGGATCTCAAGCAGGATGCCGGTGATGCCCATCGATTCAGGGACGACCTGCGCTCGCTCAAGGAACAGGGTCTCGTCGCCGAACGGACTGTGACCCGTCTGCGAGACGGCACTGTTGCGGCCGTGGTCAGCGTCACGACCGTGGGCAAGGCGCTGCTCGATCACCATCGCGATCCCGCGAACACCTCCGGGCAGGTGTACTACGGCGGCTGGGTGAAGCCGGGTGAGGTCTGGCACGACGCGAGCCTCTTCCGCATGGTGCGCCAGGTCGAGGCCGAGCTCGAGCAACAGGGCAGCCGAGTCCAACGCGTCGTTCTGGACGACGAGTTGAAGGGGACCGCGTACCGGGCGTTACACGAGGCTCGATCGACCTGGGACTCCGATCGGTACGCACGGCTGGCTGTGGCGCAGGCCCAAGGCCTCCATGTTGACGACGATCGCTTCGTCTTCCCAGATGTGCGCCTCGAGGTCCAGGACCGTGACGGCGCAGTGCGCACCCTCGATCTCGAGCTCGTCACCAAGGACTACCACCGCGGTCATCTAGGCGGGAAGGCGGGCGCCGGATTCCGGATGTTCGGCGGGCGCTCCGGCGGCTCACGCGGCGGCACGCCGCAGGATCCCCATCATCTCGAGAGACTGGTCCGATGACGACGCACGACGTTCGGTGCCAAGCCCTCGAGATGCTCGGCTACACGCCGCGCCAGGCGCAGTTCGTCGTGCTCGTGGCGCTGCACGGCGGGTACTTCCTGCGTCGCCAGTACGTGGCCTTCACCGGGACACCACACGGGCAGGCCGCCGTCCGATTCCTGGCCCAGGCCGTGGCTCGCGAGCATGTCCGCGTGTTGCCGTACGGACGCCACGGTCACGTCTACCACCTGTACGCACGGCCGCTCTACGCGGCGATCGGCGAGGAGGACAACCGCAACCGGCGGCCGGCGGAGTGGGACGCGGTCATCCGGAAGCTGATGACCCTGGACTTCGTGCTGGCTCAGGCGGGAGCCCGATTCTGGGCCACGGAGCAGGACAAGGTTGAGCTGCTGCGGGAGCGGTTGATTCCCGTCGATGTGTGGCCGCATCGCGTGTATGCGCCCAGGCACCCGGGCGGTCACCGGACGATCCGCTATTTCGTGGACAAGATGCCGTGGTATCGGGTTGGGGACGAGCCGCGTCTGTGGATCACCTACGTGGACGCCGAGCGCACGCTGCAGGGGTTCGAGACATTCCTCGACCAGTACCGTGCCCTGCTCGCGTCCCTGCCGTCGGGCGTGACGTACGTCGCCCCCACGGTCTGGCATGGGGCGATCCAGCAGGCGTTTACGAAGGCGCTCGAGTCAGACGACCGAGGCCGCATGGATCGCTTCACCGCGTACTGCGACATGCGCCGGATGATCGAGGACGCCCAGCGGCACCGGCCGCTGACACCGGAGCAGCACCAGCGCTTCCGTGACCGGTGCTCGGAGTTCCTGACGCCGGCGTTCGATGCGCTGTATCAGAAGTATCTCGAGACGGGTCGCCTCTCGAGTGCTGAGGTGGACGCTGCTGCCTTCCCGACATGCGCCTTGCGCGTGCACGCGCTGCGTCGCACGTACGATCCGGGACAGACTCGTCCCGAGCCCAGGATGTCAGAGGAAGGGGTGACATGACACCCCCGGGTAGATGTCACCCCTCTGCGTCACCTTACCCGGCACGCGCGGTTGATCGGGGGAGTGCAAATGGCGTGGGTTCTTGGGTCGAGTCGGCCGGCGCTGCGGGAGGACCGCGGCGAGAGGTTGAACCGGGAGCGACCCCCTGAGACGCTCTGCAACCGCGAGGGTCGCTCCCGGTTCACCATGAGCCGGAGTGAGGACTCGTAATTCACGACGCCATCGACGATGGATCCTCGCACCGTGCTCGTCGGCGTCCAGGGTGCGTTCGCATCGGCACCCCAACGCGCAGGCGTGCGCGTTGGGGGCCCCGCCCGCTCACCGGCTTCGCCGCCCTGGACTCCGCCTGCGCGCGGTGGGGGTGGCCATTGTCGATGGCGTCGAGGAGCGACACCATTGGTCCTTCCCTGAACGTCGCCAATGCACACCTCCAGCCCCGGGATCAGCGGCGTGGTGACGACGACCTCGCGGGTCGTGGGCGACGGGATGCGCACGCGATGCGCGACGTCCACCTTCCACAGCCGGCCGCTGCCGTCATAGGTGTAGCCCACCGTGCGCCCGCTGGTGTCGGTCGCCTGGGTCACCCGGTGGCTCGTGTCATAGGCGAGCTCGATCCAGCGCCGATTCGGCGAGGTGATGCGTGTCAGGTCCGCATCGGCGTTCCGCGTCAGGACGATCGCGTTGCCATACCTATCCCTGGATCCGCGTCACCACCGATTGGGCCGGCCGCTCGGTCACGAAGCCCTCGCGGAACACCGTCCGCGAGCCGTCCTTCAGGTCGAGGTCCCACCCGTTGTCCTTCCACCGGATCTGCGCCTTGAAGAAGCGGGTCGGCGACGAGGTGTGCTCGAAGATCGCGTCGGTGTACCCGTGCCCGATGTCCGCGGGAATTGCACGCGCGACCCGTTCGGCAGCACCAGGTCCAAGTAAGTGTAGGGCCACGTGTCCCCCACCAGGAAGAGGTCGAAGTCGTGCGTAAGACCCTGTTCACCGTGAGGATGAAACGAAGCGGCGTGCGGTGGAAGGAAGCGACCGCTACTCCGGAAAAGCGGCCCGCGTGACAGCGTGATCGGAGGCCGTGTGCTCGTACTCCGCGTCGGTGTACCCCGTGCCCGCCGAGACCCGCGGGAAGTGCACGCGCGACCCCGTTCGCAGCACCAGATCGGCATACGTGTAGGGAAAGATCGGCACGTCCACGCCGGCGGCCAGCGGGAACGGCGGCTGGCTCACCCGGATTACCAGTCCATTTTGAGGGGATCCTTCAGGTCCTAATGGTGCCGGGTTTCGTAACGACGAGACCGAAACGCTGAACCTTTCCCTCTCCCGTTTCAAGTCGAATAATCCTGCTCTGTCCACTCCTGCCATTCAAGAAGGCAAACAGGCCCCAACCGTTCCCATCCCGTCGGATCATGAGCCACACGTCATCCTTAATGCCGTCACCATTGAAATCTGCAGTGACGTGGAACGGCGCTGGGATCTTCGCCCTAAATTCTTGCCAATCGTCGACATAGTCAGATTCCTGGGGATACCGCCATAGTGCAAGAATATCCTCGGACTTGACCTGCGACAGGCTGGCATTGCTTAAGACATCCACCGATACGAAGAAAGCACCTCTTAGGACACACATAAGCCCATCCGTATAGCCAGTGAATGAATCAGGTTGACCTGAGTCTTTAACGTCATCCGCATTTTGGCTTCCGGTCAGTCAGTGGTGGCAAGTCGCCCCGACCGCCCCCTCTACCTGGCGGCAGTTGAACATGGCTATGAGGCATAGACGTCATCGTGTCATCCTGGCCGAACCCAGCTCCGCAGTTTGAGGCACACTGGCCGTTCGAATTCTGGTGCTCCAGAGTTGACCTGCCGGCTTGTCAGCTATGACGGCTGTGGGCTGCGCCGGCTCTGGGTGGGAATTCAGGAGCGGCGCGCGCGGCTCGGCTCGTAACTGCACCTTGGACATCGAACGAGTGCGATTACCCAAGGAAGCCAGCTACCAAGAGGCTGTTCGCGGATCGCTATCCATAACACGCGAGCACGGCATTTTGGACAACGGACAGCCCAGCACACCCACGCTCCCGACAGGAACGTGGCCACGGTGAGGGCGAAGGTCCAAATTACGTGATACCCGCCCCGGAAGTTCAAGGCAACGACGCAGAGTGCCAAGCCGAAGCCAAGCGAAATCCCGACTCCCACATAAAGGACCGCCTTCTGATGCGTGGCCTGCACGAACGACGTTGACGTCGACATCGCCTCAGCCTCCAGTTCGTCGTCAGTTACTACTGACGATACGGGCGCACCTATGCTCAAGGCGTACACATCTCCATGGCTGCGGGTTCGTGAGTGCCCCCTCGCGAGTGAGCTCAATCCAGTTGCCTCACGTTGGCACGGGACGAAGGAATTAAAGGTCAAGACTCGCCATGACCAAGGGAACGTTCCGATCCCACTCACTCGTTCGATTCCGAGTCGCGGGGGTGCACCGTCGGAACGTGGGCTGAATGGCCTGCAAACAACACTTCAACGCTCGGACTAACGATAAGGAGAAGAACCCCGAAAGCGAGCTTTACGAACCACTCCAGCTCGGCTCTCAGGAGAGTGAGTATTCCCCAAAGCCACGCGACGCTATAGCACCACGCTAGTAGTCGCCAGACCAGGTACTGCCTTCTTGACAGGGGAACACGGGCGTCCCGTTTCCAGAACTTCCTTCCGAGAAGCATGCAGACTAGTTAGTACCCAAAGCAATGGAAGGTGGCGTCGATCGCCGAACCGACGCCGACACCCACCTCGTAGGCGCCAGTAGCATAGGCAGCGTTACCTACGGCACCCGCGGCCACAATGAGCCCCGTCTCCAGGCCGGTGAACGTGGCTGCGCCCATGGTAGCACCTCCAAACCCTTGAGTAACCCATCCCATCGGACTCAGCCCGCCGACTGCCTGCGCGAACGCTCCACTTGTCATCATACCAACACCCGGTAGCGTGCCAGTGAACCACGGATTGGAATTGGTCATGCGAAGAGACTCGACCATTCGCCCCCCCCACTTACCAGGCGTACATCGATCCTGTGGTTTGTCTGGCAACTGCGGGTCTCCTGGACCACGGGGTCCTGGTCCGCGCCCGGGTGGAGCAGAAGGACGACCCCTCGGACCGGGTCCCCGCCCTGGCGGTGCGCCAAATCCCGGGTCCGGGTCCAACCCGAGCGCATCAACGAGGTTACTTGGCGCATTGTACGCATACGCAAACAGATTCAGACCGCCTTCGACGCCGAGCGGATCCTCGCTGATGAAACGCTGCTCCGCGGATCCGTAGTACCGCGCCCGGTACTGGAACAGCCCGGTCCCGTCATTCTCCCGCCCTGTGAACTGGAATCCATTCGGGCTCGTCGCCCCGGAGACCGTCGTCTTCCCGAACGCTTCGTACGTGTACTCCGTCTGCACCGCGCCCACCGCGTCCGCCAACGCGAGCGTGCTGCCCAGCACATCGGTCAGGAAGTGCCGCGCGCCAGCCCCGTCCGTACGCGTGAGCCACTCGTCGATCCCGAGCCCGGGCAGGATGTTGGCCGACGGGGACCCACCGACGAGTTCCTGCACGGTGTTGAGCCCGTCGTAGAGGAACCCGGTGCTCGCGCCGGTCACGGTCTTCGCCCGCCGCCGGCCCAGCCCGTCGTACTGGAAGCTGGCACTCACCCCACCGCTCAGTGCCGAAAGCTGGTTGCGCGTGTTCCACGTGTAGGTCTTGGTCCCGTCGTTCGTCAGGTTCCCATTCAGGTCGTAGGTGAACGCCGTGCCGCCCCACGTGGCGATCTGGTTCGCAGCGTCGTAGGTCGCCGACGCGAGTGCCGACGGCAGCCCCGTCCGCGCCCATGAACCACCGACCGACGCCCGGTTCCCCGCCAAGTCGTAGGTATACGTGAGGTTGCCCAGGGTCGCGGCTCCGAGCTTGTAGGTCAGGCCCGTCACCTGCGAGGCCGCGTCGTACCCGTACTCGACGGTCACGCCATTCGGCAGTGTCAGCACCGTCCGGCGATCGGCGTCGTCGTAGCTGAACCCGGCGACCGCGGAATTCTGCGTGATGCTGGTGAGACGGTTCGCATTGTCGTACCCGTACGTGACCTGCGGCTGCCCCGCGACCGTCATCGTCGCCCGGCGGTCTGCCGCATCGTACGTGTAGCTGACACTCCCTTCCGGCGTGGTCTCCGACGTCAGCCGATCCAGCAGGTCCCAGCCGCGCGTGATCGTGCCCGCGACCGAATCGACGACTTGCGTTACGCGATCGCCCGCGTCATAGGTGTAGGTCGTCGTCGATCCACCCTGGTACGTCACGGTACTGAGCCGGTCGAGGGCGTCGTAGGTGTAGCCCGTGATCTGGCTCTTGCGGTCGGTGTGCTGCGCCAGCGCCCCATTCCCGTTGTACGTGAACGACTCGCCCCGCGTCAGCGGATCCGTCCGAGTGTCGACCCGGTCCATGTTGTTGTAGGTGTAGGTCGTCGTGTGGGTGAGCGCATCGGTCAGCGTCAGCAGGTTCCGGTTCGCATCGTACGTGAAGGCCGTGATCCCGCCGAGCGCATCGAGGGTCTGCGTCACCGCGTTCAGCACGTCGTAGGTGTGCGTCGTCGCCTGCCCCAGCGGGTTCGTCGTCCGCACGACACGACCCATCGAGTCCACGAACCGGCTCGTTGTGCGCCCCAGCGGGTCGGTGATCGCCACCAGGTCGCCCCCGTCGTAGCCGAACGTGGCCGTCCCCGCGGGCGTCGTGACCGTCAGCGGCTGGCCGGTGGTGTTGTACGTGAAGGTCGTCTGATGCTGCAGGGTGTCGGTGATGGCCGACACGTTGCCGAGGCTGTCCCGCGTGAAGGTGGTCGCGTGCGTGAGCGGATCGGTGACGCTCGTGAGCAGATTAAACGTCGCGTCGTACGTGAAGTTGGTCGTGACGGCATTCCCGGTCCCGGCCAGCCGCGTCACACTCGTGACGTTGCCCGACGTGTCATAGGTGGAGTCGGTGTTGCGCCCCAGCCCGTCCGTCACGCGCGTGACCAGGTTGTTGCTGTTGCGCACCAGCGTCGTGGTGCGCGCCAGGGGGGTGCCGAGCGCCGCCGTGTCCGTCAGCAGATACCCGGCCGCGGGATCGTAGGTGACCCGCCGGACGAATCCCCGAGGATCGGTCAGGTCCGTCTGCGTCACCCGCCCCTGCGCGTCCAGCGTGTAGGCGAACTGGAACGTCGTGTTGTCGGCCTGCGTCTGCAGGTCCACCCGGCCGTTCCCGTCGTAGTGATTCGTCAGGAAGACGATGCCGCGGGCGTCCTTGATCGTGAGCAGCCGGTGCGACGTGTCGTAGGTGTACTCGGTGACCCCACCCGCCGGATCGGTGACCTTCCACAACCGGCCGCTGCCGTCGTACGTGTAGCCCACCGTGCGCCCGCCGTTGTCGGTGGCCTGCGTCACGCGGTGGCTCGCGTCGTAGGCCAGCTCGATCCACCGTCCGGTCGGCGAGGTGATGCGCGTCAGGTCCGCATCGGCGTTCCGCGTCAGGACCGTCGTGTTGCCGTAGCGGTCCCGGAGGCGTGTGATGGCGCCCTGCGCTGGCCGCGTCGCCCCGTAGCCGTCCCGGAACCACATCGACGACCCGTCCTTCAGATCCAGACGCCACTCATTGCCGTCGATCTCGATCCGCGACTTGAAATATTTCGTCGGCGAGGCCGTGTGCTCGTACTCCGCGTCGAGGTACCCCGTCCCCGCCGAGGTCCGCGGGAAGTGCACGCGCGACCCGTTCGGCAGCACCAGGTCCAAGTAGGTGTAGGGCCACGTGTCCCCCACCAGGAAGAGATCGAAGTCGTGCGTGGCGCCCAGGCCGAACGACCGCACCACCGTGTCGAGCGTGCGGTACGTGCGCGGAATCCCTATCGGCAACACGTCGGGCAAGGCCAGATCTGTCTTGTTGAGGATGAACAAGCCCGTTCCCAGATGCACGGGTTCTCCGCCGTACCCCCTGTTGTCGCCCGGCCCGCCGGCGCCCGGCCCGCCGCCCAGGGCCGGGTTCGCTGCCATCGCGCCCGTGAACTCGTCGATCGCCACCCCAGGGTTCGGCACGATCTGCCGGCCGTCCGCCGTGACGGCCCCGCGCCCGTACACGTACCATCCACGCCCCGCCTCCGGCTCGTAGTGCCAGAACTCCGCGGGCCCACCCGGCGGCAGGCGACGCGTGTTCGGGTAGACGAGCCGCGCGCCGCGCGGGTACCCGCCACCGGCCACCGTTACATACGCGCCCCCCGGTTGAATCGTGAAGTAGACGGGCACGTCCACGCCGGCGGCCAGCGGGAACGGCGGCTGACTCACCGGGATCGGCGTGAGGCTCACTGCGCGCACGATCGCCCCGTCTTCATCGGTGATCACCGTGCCCGCCGGCAGCCGCAGCTCGAGGCCGGGAATCAGCGGTGTGGTCACCACCGTCTCGCTCGTCGTCGGCGAATCGATTGCCACCGCGTGCGCCGTGTCGATCTTCGGCAGCCAGATCGTGTAGGGCAGCACCGCCGTTCTGCCGGCCGTCACCCACACGGCCACCTCGAACGTGCCGTAGCTGCCGCTCGTCCCCCGGGGCCGCCGTCCGTCCATCCCGAGCTCGTGCCACCCGGTCCCGACCTCGGTCGTGACCAGGAAGCGCCCCGTCCCGTCGGTGACGGCCGAGCGCCCCTCGATCTCGAGCGTCACCCCCGCGAGCGGCAACCCGTTCAGCCGCAGGACCTGCCCGCTCAGCGCCGTCACGCCGGGCGGGGCCATCAGCGGCGGCAGCTTGCGCCAGCGCGACTCGGGTGGCGTCCGCCGCGTCAGGCCGCCCGGATCGGCGCGCGGATCCCATACCTCGTCGTCGGAGGACAGCGGCGCGGCGCCCGCCGATGCGGCGTCGGTCGTCGTGAAACCGACCGAGAGCAACGGAAACGGCGCGTTCGCCGTGTCGCGCGCGCCGGTGACGGTGACGAGGTACGCGGTGTTGGATTGCAGGGGCGTCGTGGGCGTCACGAAGATGAGCCGCCCCTGCTCCGCGGACACTATGCGCACCTCGACGCCGCCGCTGACGCTCGCGAGTGTGACGGTGTTCGGCGTCAGCGTGTCGGCCCGCGCCGGCCGCGACAGCCGCAGCATGACCGTCGCGGGGACATCGACGAGCGCGCCGTCGGCCGGATCGGAGGAGACGAGCCACAACGACGGATCCTCTGGCTCGGGCGCAAAGATGTCGAGCACATCGGCACGCGTGCTGTCAATGACGGCGCCGGACGATTCC
>DASTDR010000596.1:0-4871 GCA_035710265.1 Gemmatimonadales bacterium
CCGAGGAGATCACGATCTTCCGCCGCGGCCTGCGGGGACGGTGGCTGCGCGGCGTGGAGACGCTGGCGGGCGTGCGCGCGCGGCTGCGGGGAAAAGCCGATGCCTGACAGCGTCCGCTTCATCGTTTCGATCGACACGGAAGAAGACAACTGGTACCGCAGCCGCCAGAAGGTGACGGTCGCCAACATCGCTGAGCTGCGGCGGCAGGCCCGGTTCTTCGATCGCCTGGGAATCCGCCCGACCTATTTCACCACGTATCAGGTGGCCCGCGACGCGCGCGCGGCGGACGTGATCCGTGACGTGAGCGGCGGAGCCGAAATTGGCGCGCATCTGCATCCGTGGAACACACCTCCACTCACCGAGGCGTTCACGCCGCGCAACTCGATGCTCAAGAATCTGCCTGCCGCGCTGCAGGAGCTGAAGCTGCGGGCCCTGACGGACACGCTCGAGCAGGCGTTCGGCACGCGGCCTAGGGGCTTTCGCGCCGGCCGCTACGGCCTGGGCCAGGGCACCGTGGGCGTGCTGCTGCGCTGCGGCTACACCGTCGACAGCAGCGTCACGCCGTTCGTCACCTGGAAAGCATTTGATGACGGCCCGTCGTTCGACGGGGCGCCGGTCGACATCTACCGGCTGGCGCCGGATCGCGATGTCACGCTCCCCGTGGAAAACGGCGCGCTCACCGAGGTGCCGCTGTCCTGCGGGTTCAGTCGCGGGCCGTTCGCGATGTGGGGCCGCGTGCGACGCGCGCTCGACACGGCCGTGCTGCGGCGCCTGCGCCTCGTCGGACTCGCCGCCCGGACGGGGCTGTGCAAGCGCATCATCCTGAGTCCCGAGATGGCGTCGGACACCGACATGCTGACCCTGTCGCGCCGGCTGCTCGAGCGGGGCGTCGGCCATCTGCACCTGTCGTGGCACAGCCCGAGTCTCCAGCCGGGATTGAGTCCGTTCACCCGCACGACCGCGGACGTCGACCGTCTCTACGCGACGGTCGAAGCGTATGTCGAACAGCTGTCGAAGCTCACGCCCCTGACGTTTGCAACGGTGAGCGAGGCGGCTGCGGTGGAGGCTGCCGCGTGTTGAAGAGCATCGGAAGCAATTGGGCCGTCACGCTGGTGACGGTGCTCGCCCTCTACCTGCTCACGCCATTCACGCTCAACACGCTCGGCGTCGAGGCGTACGGCACCTGGCTGTTGATCACGTCCATGAACGGCTACCTCGGGCTCCTGGTGCTTGGGGTCCCGATGGCGTCCGTGCGCTACTTCGCGCAACACGTGGCGAGCGGCGACACGCGCCGGCTCAACGAGGCGATCAGCAGCTGCACCGGCCTGTACCTCGTGCTTGGACTGGTCGCGACCGTCGTCGGGCTGGCGCTGTATGCGTTCTTCAGTCTCTACGGCATTCCGACGCCGCTGCACACTGACGCGCGTTCGGCGTTCGCGGTGATGGTGCTGTTCGTCGCGGTCGGATTCATCGCGCTGCTCCCCGAAGGCATTCTCGCCGCACACGGCGACTTCGTCCCTCGCAACGTCGTGCGCGTGGCGAGCCTGGTGCTGCGCCTGGGGCTCACGTTCGCGTTGCTGACGCTGCACGCGAGTCTCACCGTCCTGGCCCTGGTGCAGCTGGCCTGCCTGGCATTCGACTTCCTGCTGTGCTGGCTCCTGATTCGGCGCCGCTATCCCGAGATCCGCATGCGCTTGTCCGGATTCGACTGGGGGTTGGTGCGGAAGATCTTCTCGTTCAGTCTGTACGTACTGGTGCTCCACGCCGGCGCCCGGCTCTCGTTCGAGACGGATTCGATGGTGATCGGCGCATTCATGGACGTCGGCTCGATCCCGCATTTCACCGTCGCCAACAGCCTCATCGTCTACCTGATGGAGTTCGTCGTCGCCATTGCCGCGGTCGTGATGCCGACCGCGACGCGGCTGCAAACGCAGGGAAAAATGGGCGAGCTGCGCGACATCTTTCTCAAGTGGTCCAAGATCGCGCTCTCGTTGACGCTGATGGCCGGCCTGTTCCTCCTCGTCCTCGGACCGCGCTTCATTTCCTGGTGGGTGGGACCCGAGTTCGAGCGCTCGGCGGGGGACGTGTTGCAGGTGCTCATGATCTCGTATCTGATCTTCCTGCCGGTGCGCGGCGTGGCACTGCCGATCCTGATGGGGCTGGGGAAGCCGCGACTGCCGACGTTCGCATTCCTCATCGCCGGGTTGCTGAACGTCGGCCTCAGCATCCTGTTCGTTCGTCCCCTGGGCCTCGCCGGCGTCGCCCTGGGCACCGCGATCCCCAACGCGTTGTTCGCGGCCGTCGTGTTGGTATATGCGTGCCGCCAGCTCGAGATGCCCGTCGGCGAGTACCTGCGGTATGTCGTGCCGCGTGCGCTGGTCGGCGCTCTGCCCGCGTTCGCATTGCTGCTCTGGTTCAAGCTCGGGCTCGAGGTCCGCGGTCTCGCGGGTCTGGCGGGCGCCGCCGTGGCCATGGCCGTGCTCTTCGGCCTGACGTGGGTGCTGTTTGTCTATCGGAACGACCGGTATGTCGATGTGCGGGTGCGGATCCCGCTGCTGCGGCCGACCGGAGGAGGGAGAGTATGATCGTCACCATCATGGCCGGGCTCGGCGCGGTCGGTCTTCTCATCCTGGCGGGAGAGCTCGGGTGCCGGTGGTGGGTGCGCGCCCGCTCACGGTATGCGGTCTGGCCGCCTCACATGCGTCAGGAAATCCGCCTGGCGTCCGATGTGTTTCCCGAGCTCGAACCGCGCGTGCGCTTCGACATCAACCGGGACGGCGAGCGCGGCGGCGACGTGCCGCGCGATTCACGCGGACTGTACCGGGTGCTCGCCACCGGCGGCAGCGCCGTGGAATGTTTCGCGCTCGACCAGCCGACGAGCTGGCCCGGGGCCCTCGAGCGACTGCTGAATCAGCGCGCGAGTCTTCAGGAGTTGAACGCTCGACAGGTACACGTCGGGAACATCGCGCACTCGGGAGTCGGGGCGGCGGAGCTGGACCTGATCTTCGAGCGGGTGTTGCCGCAATACGAGCGACTCGACCTGATCCTGATCATGGTAGGCGCGAGCGATGTGTACCACTGGATCGAGCAGGGCGCGCCGTCCGGGCGGCCCGCGACGCCGGTGCCCGAGCCGCTGCTGTTCGCCGCCTATCCCCGGCAGCGGTTCGGCTGGAGGCCGGGCGCGCTGGCACTGGCCGAGATCGCTCGCCGGCTGCGACGCAGATGGCTGCGCCCGTTGGAAGTGAAGGAACGCGCCGGCGCGTGGCAGGCGGGCGCGCGGCGCATGCGCGCCCAGGCGACCGAGATCCGGGATACGATGCCCGATGCCACCGCGATGGTGCAGAACTTCGAGGAATACTTCCGTCGTGCCTGCCGTCGCGCCATCGCGCGCGCGGATCGCGTGGTGGTGCTGTTGCAGCCGTGGTTCGAGGGCGAGTACACCCCGCAGGAAGCCGCCCGGTTCTGGCACGGCGGAGTAGGCCGGCCGTGGAAAGAAACCATCACCACCTACTACAGTCTCGACGTGGTAAACCGGCTCCTGGATCTCGTCCATGAACGCGCGGCACAGGTCGCTGAGGAGCTTGGCATCGAGCACCTGAATCTCCGCGGTGTGTTGACCCAGCGGGTCCACCACTACTTCGATCACGATCATTTTACGCCGGCCGGCGCCGCACTCGTTGCACAGACGGTCGCGAACGCGGTGCTGCGACGACCAGCGCGCGCCGAGCTGCCAAATCACGCCCCGGGGACGAGCCGCGCCGCGCGTGTGACCGTCGCCACCGCCGGCCACCATTTCCAAGCACGACTCCGGTGACGGTCCCCGCATACCCGACCCTGGCCGGCTTGCGCCGCACGGGCCGCCTGAGCTCCGGCTGGCAGTCGTGGTTTCCGTTCAACGCGAATGGGCAGGGCCGCTGGGCGTTCAGCGGCCGCGTGGCCCTCTATCACGGGGTGGGAAGCCTGGGCCTGCCGCCGCAGAGCACGATTCTCGTTCCGACGTATCACGAAGGGGTCGAGCTGGATGCCCTGCTCGCGGCGGGGTTTCGGTTGCGCTACTACCGCGTCGATCACCAGCTCCGCGTCGATTTCGCCGACGTCGAGCGCCGTCTCGACGCAAGCGTCGCGGCGCTGTACGTCATTCACTACTTCGGCATCCCCCAGCCGCTTGCGGCGCTGCGCGCGTTCTGCGACGCCCGCGGACTGAAACTGATCGAGGATTGCGCCCTGGCGCTGTTCAGCCGGAGCGAGCAGACCTGGCTCGGCTCCGTCGGCGACCTCGCCATCTTTTCGTTGTACAAGACGCTGGCGCTGCCGCATGGCGGGTACCTCGTGACCCGCTCGCACAACGGGGCTCCCCTGCGCGCGCCTCCGCTCATGTCCACGCTCGTGCAGACGCTGGACCTCGTGCACCACACGCTGCAGGCGAATGGGTGGAGCGGCATCGAGCGGGCGGCAACCACCGCGTCCCGGTTCGTGAGACGGCTGCTGGGCTGGAATCGCGACACGACGGTATCGTCGGGCGGGCCGCGCTGGGACGCGCGATTGGTGTCCTACAGCGCCTCGCGCTGGACCCGGCAGCTCGTCGGATTTACGAATCCCGAGCGCGTGGTTGCGCGGCGTCGCGCCAATTATGAGCGGTTGGCTTCCTGGCTGCGCGTTTACACAGCGATTCCATTTCCCGAACTCGCGCCCGGCGTCTGCCCGCTGCTGTTCCCGATCCTGGTCCCAAACCGCGAGCGAGTGCAGTCGCAGCTCCGGGCACTGGGTGTGGAGAGCGGCAACTACTGGCCGGCGCCGCATGCGACGTGCCCGGCTGACCTCGCAGCCGAAGTGGCGCCGTGGCGACAGCGGTGTCTCGAACTACCGATTCA
>DASTDR010000597.1:0-6748 GCA_035710265.1 Gemmatimonadales bacterium
GGCGCTTCGCGATCGCATGGACGATTCAGGCGTGGGGGCTGGTGCGGGGCGATTCGAGCGGCCGGCAGCTGCTGTGGCGCCGCGACGTCACCGACCGGCTGGAGCGGCTCGCGCCGTTCGCCCGATTCGGGGCGCCGGCACCCGCCATGCGGGACGGGTCGCTGTGGTGGGTGAGCTGGGGCTACGTGGTCAACGCGACGTTTCCGCTCGTGCGCCCCCTCAGCTGGGAGGGCGAAGATGTCCGCTACATTCGCGCCGGCCTCGTCGGTGCTGTGCGGGCGGCCACTGGCGAGACCCATCTCTGGCTCGCGCCCGGTTACGACTCGCTCACTGCGTCCTGGGCGCGCCGGTTCGAGCCGCTGATCGAGCCGGTGGACCGGTTGCCGCCGGATTTGCTCGCCCAGTTGGCGTTTCCATCGGAGATGTTTCTGATCGGCGCGAAGCAATTGCTGCGGGTCAGCGCCGATTCCGGCGCGCCCAATCCCGACGCGGGCTGGTTCATGCGCCCGCGCGAGCCATTCCAGCTCGGTGGGGCAGCACTTGGCGGGGGGGGCGGTGGCGGCGGGGGGGGCGGGGGCCTGTGGACCGGTGTGGCATTCGAAGCAGGCGTCTCCGCACCGAAGCAGCTCGCCGGGCTGTTCGCGGCGGCGATTACACCAAGCGGGCCCGTCATGCATCTCTGGCATCCGACGACCCCGGAGCGCCTGCCGGGGCCGCTCGTCGGTTCGAGCAGCTTGCGTCCGGGACAGCTCCGGATCTGGCCGGTCGGGAATTCGCTGATCACCGTGCAACCGCAGCTGCTCGACCCGCTCGGCAGCCCGGAGGGGACCGCACCCCGCGTCGCCGAAGTGTACGTCACGCTCGCGAGCCTCAGCGGGAGAGGGCTCACCGCCCGTGCCGCGCTGCGCGGTGGCGAGCAGATCGTGTCGGACACGACAATCGGCGCGCGCTGGGAGCGCGCGCGGCGGCTGGCGGCGCGCGCCGATTCGGCGCTCGGTGTCGGCGATCTCGAGCTGTTCGGCCGGCTGTGGCGCGCCCTGATGAGCGAGCTTGCTCCGGCTCAGCGGCCCCGCTAGGTTGCGCCGCCGTGTCCGAGCCAGGAACCATCGTGATTGCCGTCGGCGGGAACGCGGTCGCACCGCCAGACGAGCGCCCCACGATCAGCAACCAGTTCCGCTACACGCGCGCGAGCCTCGCGCCGATCGTCGATCTGGCGGCGGCAGGGTGGAACATCGTGCTCGTGCACGGGAACGGACCGCAGGTCGGTGATGAGCTGGCCCGCAACGAGATCGCGAGTGATCAAGTCGAGCCGCTGCCGCTCGGCGTGCTGGTGGCGGGGACCGCGGGCTGGATGGGTTACATGATCCAGCAATCGTTGCACAACGCGCTGGAGCGCGCGGGCGTGCAGCGCTCGGTGGTCACCCTGATCACGCAGACGCTGTGTCAGACGGACGATCCCGACCTGCGCACTCCCTCCAAGCCGGTCGGCCACAAGCTCGACGCGGCGCGCGAGGCGCGGCTCGTGGCGCGCGGGATTCCGGTGCGCGATGGCCGGCGGCTCGCGCCGAGCCCGCGGCCCATCGGCATCGTGGAAAGCCAGATGGTGCACGATCTCTCCGTGGCCGGTTACATCGTGATCGCGGGCGGCGGCGGCGGGCCACCGGTCTACCGAGACCCCAGCCTGGGACTCGAGGGCATCGATGCCGTCGCGGACAAAGACCGCGTGGCGGCGATCCTGGGCCGGGAGATCGGTGCGGAAGTGCTATTGATTCTCACGAACGTGGATGCAGTGTACCGCGGCTACGGCACGCCCCGGCAGGCACCGATCCGGCGCATGACGCTGGCGGAGGCGGACCAGATGCTGGCGAGCGGGGAGCTGGGATCAGGGAGCATGAAGCCCAAGGTCGAGGCCGCCGCCGACTTCGTGCGCACGGGCGGAGAGCGCGCGATCATTGCCGAGCTGGTGGACGGACTCGCGGCACTCCGCGGCGAGGCCGGCACGACGATCTCGAAGGAGCACGCGTGAATCTGCACGAGTACCAGGCACGGGACATTCTGCGGCGGCACGGGATCCCCGTACCACCCGGCGAAGTCGCCGGCACGCCAGCCGAAGCGCGGTCGCTCGCCGAGCGCTTCGGCGGCAAAGTGGTCGTGAAAGCGCAGGTCCACGCCGGCGGGCGAGGGAAAGCGGGCGGCGTGAAGCTCGCTAAAACCGCCGCCGAAGCGGAGACGCATGCCAAGGCGATCATCGGCATGAAGATCAAGGGGCTCACGGTTCAGAAGGTGCTGATCGCCCCCACCGCCGAGATCGCGTCGGAGAGCTACGTCGGTCTCATCGTCGATCGGGCCTCGCAACGGCCGGTGCTGATGGTGAGTCCTGCAGGTGGCATCGATATCGAGGAAGTCGCCGCGCAGACGCCGGAAAAGATCCAGCGGCTGCCGGTTGATCCTCGCTACGGGCTCCTGCCACATCAGGCGCTGTCGCTCGGGTTCTTCCTGTACAAAGACGTCAAACAGGCGCGGGCAGCGGCAGACATCATGCAGAAGCTGTACGCGGCCGTGTACGACGTCGGCGCCTCGCTCGCCGAAATCAATCCGCTCGTGACCACGCCGGACGGCACGGTCCAGGCGCTCGACGCCAAGATCTCGATCGACGACAACGAGCTCGAGCGCCGGGCCGACATCGCCGCGCTGCGCGACCTCTCGGCCGAGGCACCCGAAGAAGTCGCGGCCCGCGAGGCGGGGCTCACGTTCATCAAGCTCGACGGCTTCGTGGGCTGCTGCGTGAACGGCGCCGGCCTCGCGATGGCGACGATGGACCTCGTGAAGTACTACGGCGGCGAGCCCGCCAACTTCCTCGACATCGGCGGCAGCTCGAACCCGCAGAAGGTCGTGGCGGCGCTGCGAATCATCACCGGCGATCCGAACGTGAAGTCGATCTTGTTCAATATTTTCGGCGGGATCACGCGCGGGGACGACGTGGCGCACGGGATTGTCCAGGCCACGAAGGAGTTTCCGCTCAAAGTTCCCATCGTGATCCGCCTGACCGGCACGAACGAGCGCGAAGGGATCGAGATCCTGAAACAGGCCGGGTTCTCGGCGCTGAACGACATGGACGAAGCGGTGAAGCAGGCCGTGGCCGCGGCGAAAGGAAGAGCCGCGTGAGCATCTTCATCGATCAGTCTACGCGGCTCGTCGTCCAGGGCATCACCGGCCGCGACGGCTCCTTCCATGCGAAGCAGATGATCGCGTACGGCACCAAGGTCGTTGCAGGGGTGACGCCGGGGAAGGGCGGCCAGCTGTTCGAGAACGCGGCCCCCGTCTTCAACACGGTGGCCGAGGCGGTGCGCGCCACCCAGGCGAACGCCGCGGTCATCTACGTGCCGGCCGCCGTCGCGGCGTCGGCGATCTTCGAAGCGGCCGACGCGGGGATCGAGCTCATCGTGTGCATTACCGAGGGCATCCCGGTCCTCGATATGACCAGGGTGCTGCCGTACGTGCGCGAGCGCGGCGCGCGGCTGGTCGGCCCCAATTGTCCGGGGCTCATCTCACCCGGGAAGAGCAAGGTCGGGATCATCCCCGGCAACATTTGCCAGGCGGGCCGGATCGGGATCGTGTCGCGCAGCGGCACGCTCACCTACGAGATCATCCACCAGCTTTCGACGCACGGGTTCGGCCAGTCCACCTGCGTCGGGATCGGCGGCGATCCGCTCATCGGCACCAACTTCATCCACTGTCTCGCGGCGTTCGAAGCCGACGCTGAGACGGACGCCATCGTCATGGTCGGCGAGATCGGCGGCACCGATGAGCAGGAAGCGGCCGAGTTCGCCAAAGAGAATATGAAGAAACCGGTGGTGGGGTTCATCGCCGGTCAGACCGCGCCTCCGGGCCGTCGCATGGGGCACGCCGGCGCCATCATTTCCGGATCGTCGGGGACGGCGGCCGAGAAGATGGCGGCGTTCGAGCAGGCCGGCATTGCCGTCATGAAGCGTCCCGCCGATGTCGTCCCCTTGTTGAAGAAGCGTTTGTAACCAATACCCAATAGCCAATACCCAAGAGCCATGCTCACCCTAGCCATCATCAAACCCGACGCGGTTGCCGCCGGGAACATCGGCAAGATCATCGCCCACCTCGAGCGCGAGGGCTTCAAGGTTCGGGAAGCGCAGCTGGTGCGCCTGGACCAGGCGCGGGCGGAGTCGTTCTACGAGGTCCATCGGGAGCGGCCCTTCTTCAAGTCGCTCGTCGCGTTCATGACGTCCGGTCCTGCAATGCCGCTCGCCCTGGAGCGTGACGACGCCGTCGCGCACTTGCGCACGGTCATCGGTGCCACGGACCCGGCGCAGGCCGAGCCGGGAACGATTCGGAAGCTGTATGCGCAATCCAAGGAGAAAAACGCGATTCACGCCTCTGATTCGCCGGAAAATGCGGCGCGGGAAGTAGCGTTTTTCTTCCCCTCACGATCCCGTTGACGCAAGCGCCACAAGGATTTAGCTTCGCTCACCATGTTGCGAGTCGATCTGCGAGAGCTGGCCCGGGGTCCAGTCGAAACGCGGGGCGAGCTGAAGCAGGACGACCAGGCCCTGGAAGGTACCGACATCTCCCTGCGGGAACCGATTGTCGTCAGCGGGCGGTTGCAGGCCATCAGCGAGGGGCGGTTCTACTGGCAGGGAAAGGCGACCACAGTCATTCAGGGTGAGTGCCGGCGGTGCCTCACTTCAGTCTCGACGCCCCTGAGCCTGGAGATCGGTGCCCTGTTCAGCCAGGACGCCGACGCTCTGGACGATCCCGATTCGTACGCCGTCGCTCCGGATGCAACCGAAATCGATGTCACGCCGGCGATCCGCGAGGAGCTGATGCTTGCGGCGCCCCGGTTCGTGGAATGCCGGGCAGACTGCAAGGGGCTGTGCCCGCAGTGCGGGCAGGATTTGAACACCGGGCCGTGCGGATGCCCTCCGGTCACCGAAGCCGTGTGGCAGCCGCTCAAGGCGCTGAAAGACAAGCTTCGCTCTAACTAAAGGACAGTGTCATGGCCGTACCCAAGCGCAGAACCTCCAAGCGCAAAAAGCGCGCGCGCCGCACGCACTACAAGGCGGTCCGTCCCACGCTGCAGGCCTGTCCGCGCTGTGGTGACATGAAGCAACCTCATCGCGTCTGCCCGACCTGCGGCTATTACAACGGCGAGCAGCGGATTACCGTCGAGGACTGATGTTCCGCATCGCGTTGGACGCGATGGGAAGTGACGAGGCCCCGCACGTCGAAGTCGAGGGGGCCGCGCAGGCCATTCAGGAGCTGCCCCCGGACTTCATCGTCCAGCTCGTGGGGCGCAAAGCCGAGGTCGAGGCGGCGCTGGCGCGCGTGCCCGGCGTCGACCCAAAGCGCGTCGAGATCGTCGATGCCCCGGAAGTGGTGGGCATGGGCGACAAGCCGCTCGCCGCGATCCGCGGCAAGCCGCGCTCCTCGATCGCGGTCGGCCTCGACCTCCAGAAGAAGCGCAAGTCCGACGCGTTCATCTCCGCCGGAAACACCGGCGCCGTCATGGCCGCCAGCACGCTGATGCTGCGTCTGCATGCGGGCGTCCAGCGCGCCGCCATCGGCGCGCTGTTTCCCAGCGCCGGCCAGCCGGTGCTCGTGGTCGATGGCGGCGCCAACGTGGACGTCGACGCCCGTGAGATCGTCGGATTCGCGCACCTCGGCTCGGTCTACGCGCGCGATGTGCTCGGCCGCCAGAATCCTACCGTGGGGCTGCTCAACATCGGCGAAGAAGACGAGAAGGGAAACGCGGTCGTCAAGGAAGCGCATCAGCTCATGAAGCAGACGACGGGCCTCAACTACATCGGCAACGTCGAGGGGCGCGACATCCCGGTGGGCGAAGCCCGCGGCCAGCGGCTCGACGTGGTGGCCTGCGACGGGTTCGTCGGCAACGTCGTGCTGAAGTTCTACGAGTCGGCGGGACGCGTGTTCGTCGCGCTCATCAAGCGCGAAGCCCCCGACGTGCTGCAGCGCCCGGAAATGACCAACGTGCTGAAGGTGCTCGACTATGCCACCTACGGTGGGGCGCCGCTGCTCGGCGTTAAAGGCGTCGTGATCATCTGCCACGGCGCGTCGCCCGCTAAGGCGATCAAGAACGCCATCCGCGTCGCCGTCCAGTCGGTCCGCAGCCATCTCTCCGACGACATCGCCGCCGAATTCGCCGTGGGCAAGGTGCCGGCGTGAAGCGTCCGTTCGCGGAGCTGTGGGGCACGGGCAGTTACGCGCCGCCGCGCGTCATGAAAAACGAAGAGTTCTCCAAATTCCTGGACACCTCGGATCAGTGGATCCAGGAGCGGACCGGGATCAAAGAGCGCCGCGTCTCCACCAAAGACGAGACCAACGCCTGCATGGGGAAGGCGGCGGCGCTGCAGGTGCTCGCGGAGACCGGGCTCACGCCGCTCGATATCGACGCGATCATCTACGCCACCGCGTCGCCCGACCGGTTGCTGCCCTCGCAGGCGTGCGACCTCCAGGCGATGCTCGGCGCCAAGAACGCCGCCGCATTCGACGTGGGCGCGGCCTGCTCCGGCTTCGTGTACGCCCTGACGA
Organism: Gemmatimonadales bacterium; assembly: GCA_035710265.1. Classification (GTDB taxonomy): domain Bacteria; phylum Gemmatimonadota; class Gemmatimonadetes; order Gemmatimonadales; family GWC2-71-9; genus 20CM-2-65-7. The sequence goes on from DASTDR010000597.1 coordinate 6,580, forward strand.
GCGCCGAGGGTATCATCGCGGCCGAGCAGGCGCAGCACGTGCTCGTGATCGCCGCCGAGAAGCTGACCAGCATCATGGACTGGAGCGACCGCACCACCGCTGTGCTGTTCGGCGACGGTGCCGGCGCCACGATCGTGCGAAAAAGCACGAATGGGCGCGGCATTCTCTC
>DASTDR010000598.1:0-4046 GCA_035710265.1 Gemmatimonadales bacterium
TCACCGAGCGGGAACTCCTCATCGAGATCATCCGAAGCAAAGTCCACCATCAGCTCACCACTTCATCCGCTCGCGCAGCGAAGTGACGTGCGCCGTGTGGTGCCGGCCGTGCCAGGCGTACAGCGCCACGAGCGTATCGAGCGACGGCAGGCCCCATTCGGGATGCTTGATGGTTCGGGCAAAATCCGCCGCCCGCATGCCGCGCAGCAGCGTGACCCAGCGCTCGTGCAGTGCGCTCAGCAGATCGAGCGAGAACGTGACGGGTGCGCTGGTCTCGGGCGTCTTCGCCCAATCCTTCTCCTCGTAGGTCTTGATCGCGGGCGCATCCTCCGTGAGTCCCCACTTGAATCGCATGTAGGCATTCATGTGGCTGTCGGGGAGATGATGCGCGACCTGACGAACGGTCCATCCGCCCGCGCGATACGGCGTGTCGAGCTGCGCGTCATTCAGGCCCCCCACCGCCTTCCGAAAATTCGCCGGCGCGGCGGCAATCTCCTCGATCCGAGCCGCCCGCTCGGCGGCCGATAACGCCGGCACCGGCGAGAACCTGCCGATCGGGTACCGCTCGTCCATGGTCACTGGTCCACCCGCCATGCGGTGCCCAATTCGGTCGTGCCCCATTTGATGCGCAGCGCGCCACGGAGCTCGGCGTAGCCCGTGCCCGGCTGCGGCGCCTCGGGAACGAGATAGACCGAAAGCGCCGATTCGGACTCGGTCATGGTGCGACTGGTGAGCGCAACCCGTCCGATGTCCTTGGCGGGATCGCGATCGCTGCCCCACTGCGCTGTGCCACGATTCACGATCAGCGTATACCCCGAGCGGCTGTAGAGAATGAAGAGGGAGTAATCCCCGCGCGGCAGCTTCAAGTCGCCGAGCGTGATGTCGAGATCGGTGTGCAATGTGGTCGCGGCGTTCGCCCCGAAGCGCCACACGGTATCGAGCGGGATCAGGCCGCCTTCGACCTTCCGGCCGCGCGCGTGTGGCTGGCCATAGCTGATCGCGATACGGGAAGGCCCGGTGAGACTGGCGTCTTCCTCGTACCACGAATTGCCGATGCGGCGCGAGTTGAGATGGACCTCGACCGTGGCGAAGCTGCTCGCCGCGATGCGCAGCGGCGTCTGAGGAGCGGCCGGATTCTGCGCCAGGATCACTGCGGGCAGCAAGAGCTCAATCACCATGGGTGCTCCATCAGGAAGTGAGCGACTGAATGATCTGCCGCACCGTGTCGGCGTAATCGCTGGCGCCGGGCCCGGTGCGCTCGAGTCGCCGGAGGATTTCGTGCAGCTGATTCACGGCCGCCGTCACCGTGGCCTGGTCCAGCAGTTTGCCGGCGTTGTCGAGCTTGTTCGCATGCCATTTTCCTTCACCCGCATCCAGCCCGCCGGCTGCGACGAGCTGGGCCAGCTGCTCCTCAGCGTCCGCGATCGCCTGCTGCGGTGTTGCCACGGTCGCCGTCGTGAATGCCGTATCCGCCAGGCCACGAGCATCCGTCACGATCAGCCGCACGGTGAACGTCCCGGCGCTCGTATAGGTGTGGGATACCGCGGCGCCCACCCCCGTGGCCCCCGCCCCGTCCCCGAACGTCCATGCAAAGGTCAACGCGTCGCCGTCCGGGTCAGTCGAGCCACCGGCGTTCATGGGAACCGCCAGATGCGGGAGCGATTCGTACGGTCCGTCGGTCAGAGCCGTCGGCGGCTTCGTGTCGCTCTCTACCGCGATCTCGATCGGATCAGGCAGGAGCGCGAGCAGATCGTAGCCGCTCAAGGCTTCGACCGCATCGACGGTTGTCTTGTAGGTCTCCCAATTGACGTTCCGAATTCCCGGCTGGTTCGGCATGATGACGGCGATCGCCTCGACGTCCTGATAGGAGTGCACATCGGCCAGTCCCTGGTCTCGGCCGAGCACGAGCGCGACTTTCCAGGTGAACGCGGGCAGCGTGATCTTCCCCTCGTTCTTCAGCGTGCCGTTGTTGCCCGCCACGCCGGTCACGATGTACACCTCTCTATCATTGAAGCGCGCGAGATCACCGAGGAAAATCTCCAGTGCCGACCACGGCCCCTGATTCTGATCCGACGCCTGCGGCACGATGTTGGTGAACAGGTAGGTATTCGCGTTGTCGAGCGAGCCGCTGGTCCGGTCGAAGGAACGCGTCAGGTGCCCGCGATCGATTCCGAACCCCGCAAAAGCGCCCGCGCCGGTGTAGTCCGCCGTCGTCAGGCGGGGGAATTCCGGCGGCAACCGCGGATCGAACGTGAAGCACTCACACCGATCCTCAGGACCGAAGTGGGTCGCATCGAGATCGTAGCTCACCCAGTTGGGCGTGCCGCGATTACGGTTGTACGAGGCGGTGTACTCCACATGCCGGACGATGAAGTCATCGCTCGGATCGTTGTCCGCCGGCTCGCCGAATTCCGCGTTCCCCGCGTACTGGGCGGTGGTCCCCGCGGTCGCGATCCGCGTGGGGAGCGAAATCGTCCGCGTCGTCCCGTCGTTGGCCGTGGCCCGCAACACGGCCGTGCCGGCGCCCAAGGCCGTGACGACGCCGTTCTGATCGATCTCGGCAAACGGTGGCGTGTCGCTGGACCACGTGAACGTCGCGCCCGCCACCGCGTTCCCGCCGCCGTCCAGGAGCGTCGCGAAAAGCTGATCCTGGAACCCCACGGGAAGCGGAGGATCCGCGCTTGGATCGCGCCCGACGATCAGGATCGTATTCGCCGGAGGCTGCGGGCGGATGTTGCACGCGCCAAAACTCGCCGGCGCGGGCCCGTACCAGCCATTCGCATCCTTTTGAAGCGACTGTCCGGCCGCCGGCGTCGGGTCCTCATCCACACCGATATCGACCGATGTCATCCCCGCGGCCGGTCCGTTGGCAGCCGTGAAGGATCCTTCGTACGAGAGAAACTCGACGACCGTCCCGGCGGCATCGACGAGGGCGACGCCGTCGGGCTCGGTCCCCCCTGCCCCGCCGTTCTGGATGCCGTTCACGGGATAATCGAACGCCACGGCCCCGCTGCCGTCGCACAGCGAAGGAATCACGCCGCTGAGCGTGCGGGTGTTATAGCTCGCGCGTTGCGCGGGGTTGCCGTTGTAGAGCACGAGGGTCCAGCCGCCAAGATCGAGACCGGCGGGGCCTGCGATCTCGATCGCTTCACCTACATCGGTTCCGGAGTTGTCGTAGTGGATTTCGGCGATACGCACAGACGTCGGCGCCGGTGGGGGCGGTGGGGGCGGTGGAGGAGGCGGCGGCGGCGGTGTTTCGTTGTCATTGCAGGTCCCGAACGTACTCGCTGCAGGGCCGCTCCACACGTCCGCGCCGTTGCGCTGCAACGATTGGCCGGTGGGCTCCGTGCCCGCCTCGCTCGCGCCGATGCTCACCGAGAGCATGCCATTGGCCGGTCCACCCACGGCGGTGAACGTCCCCTCGTACGACAGGAACTCGACGACCGCGCCCGAGGCGTCGACCAACGCGATCCCATCGGGGCTGCCATTCTGGATTCCATTCGAGGGGTAGCTCAAGACGACGACCCCGCGGGGATCGCACGTCGCCGGGATCGGCGTCGGCAGCGGATCGCTGTCATAGACGGCGCCGCCGTTGCCGTTGTAGAGCACGATGCTCCACCCGGTGAGATCGGTGCCGGCCGGACCGGAAACCTCGAGGGCTTCCCCGGCATCGGTGCCCGTGTTGTCGTAATGGATCTCGCTGATGCGCACGGCGGGCAACGACAAGGTGCTGAGGTTGGAGACCTGATCGAACGTGGGGGCGAATCGCTCAGAGGTCGTACAGGACAAAGACAGGACGACGACGGCGGCGGCTGACAGAACACGACGCATGCAACGATCTCCGCGGGCGCTGAGTGGGAAAGAACGACAAAACGAACCGGCAGTCGAAAATACGCCGCCGGTGCAAGGTGGCAATGTCGGACCCGCCGGAGTCGATATGCCTCAAATAAGGGCGATAGAATTAGTTCTTCGGTGGGTTATGGAGCGGATGGGATTCGAACCCACGACCCCCTGGTTGCAAACCAGGTGCTCTCCCAGCTGAGCTA
>DASTDR010000599.1:0-7748 GCA_035710265.1 Gemmatimonadales bacterium
GAAGACGACTTCGCCGCTCGCCGAGATGTCGGCTTCAGGACGCTCGCCCCAGGCGACGAACTGGTCGCGGAACGGAAGGGTATCGATCTGACCGGCCTTGCCCCAGGAGAAGGTGGGCTGCGGCGTCATTCCCACGAGCGCGACCGGTTGGAAATACGATCCGTTCGGGCCCGCAGGCTCGAGTCCCAGCGCCTTGAACTGGGCCGCGAGGTACTCGGCCGCGAGCCGGCCTCCGCGCGTCGCGGGCGCGCGTCCCTCCAGGAGATCGCTCGCGAGAAAGCGCAGATGGGCATCCATCGCGGCGGTATCGACGGGGATTTGCTGCGTCAGCGCCACCAGGGCAAGCAGTGCGACCGTGTTCAAGCAGCCTCCTCTAGAACCTGCATTGCACGGTGTTGATCGTGCCTTTGCGTCCTTTCCGGCCTTCGCTGGTCAGGACGAACACCGAATCGGTCAAGAAGTCGATCGCTTCGCCGCCGGTGTCGATCCCGGCAATGTCGCAGGGATGTTGCTGGGCGGGCGTGAGCCGCCCACCGACTCCGGAATAGAACACGTAGATCTCACTGTAGGTCCGCAGCGCGACGACCCTTCCGTCAGGGCGAACGGCCGCGCTGGTGATCACGCGCCCCGCCTCACGGTTCGGCCTGATATCGAGCTCCTGGACCAGCGTCGCGTCGGCAATCGTCCTGGTCGAATCCTGGGGAATCCAGGCACTGCGTCCGACGCGATACACCCTGATCGCGGCACCGCGCCGGTATCCCTTGCTCACGAAGTAGACAGCGGTATCGCGCGGCGAGACGTAAACGCCTTCGACATCGTGCGCACCATCGGGGTACCGGACCTGAAGCACCGCGGCGGCCCGCGTCGTGCCGAGCGTGTCACCGGGAGCGCCCGGTGGCTCAGGCTCCGGGACGGCGTATATGGTCACGAACGGACGAACTTCGAGATTGTCTCCCGTATCCGCCAGGTAGACGCACGAAGCCGCGTACTGGCGCGAGGGCCTGGTCTGCAGCACGAATGGAACGGGACACGGGCCGAGCGACATGTCTTCCCAGTCGATCGCAAAAGCCCCGGCCACGAGCAGCCGTCCGCGATCGGACCCCTGAAGGTCGGTCGCGTACAGATAGGCACCATCGCCGGAATCGTTGTGCGACCACAGCACATCGGGGTAGACGCGACTGACGGCCACGCCCGAGCTTTCGATCAGGCGCGGACTCTGAATCGCGGCTTGCATGACGAGCAACACGGTTGCCAACATGAGTGTCCCGGAAGATACTTCGGCCATGCGTGATGCAAACGTTCGGTTGACCGGCCGAATCTTCTACCTGACCGAGGATCCCGCCTTCGTGCGCGCGCAGCTGGCGGGGGAGGATCCGGCCTGGACGCCGGCCCAGAAGTTACGCGACGACATCTCGACCGACGAAATCACGCCCGCCTACATCTGCTACTACTACGACGAGACCCTCGGTGAATTCCCGTACCTGGGGCTCAAGTGTCGCGACGAGTTCCCGATCACTCGCGGCAGTGTCAAGCAAGGCGGCTTCGTCGCGGCCGTCAGCGGGAAGCGGCGCGGCAAGGGCTCATCGCGCGAGCAGTCACCCTACGCGGAGATGTGCGCCGGCATCAAGCTCGTCGTTGCGGAAAGCATCGAGCGGATCTATCGCGAGAATTGCCAGAATCTGGGTATTCTCACCACGACCGATTTCTCGATCCTCGAGAAGGTACGCCGCGGCGAGAACATCCCGCTCAGCGCATTTACCCAGGGCGAGGGCGAGATCACGCGCGGCATCATCGAGCACGGCGGGCTGTTCAACTACAACATGGCCCGCCTCCAGGGCAAGGTGGTGCTGCATCCGCCGGAGACGGCGCGGCGCCCCATGACGCTCGGCGAGAAGATTCTGGCGCGGCGCTGGGTCGTCGATCCCTCGACAGGAAAGATCGGCGTCCCGTCGGTGCAACCGGGTGACGAAGGCTTCGTCCTCACGGACATCCGCTTCAGTCACGAGTACGTGACCCCAATGGCCGCGATCTTCTTCGAGCAGCTCGTGGGCAAGGACGCGAAGGTCAACGATCCCGGCTCGATCCTGATGTTCCGCGATCACCTGACATTCCTCCCCGAAGCAATGACGCCGGAGCGCATCAAGGAAGGCCTGCTCGACGTCGCGCTCCAGCTCGAGAAGAAGCAGCGTGAGTTCGCGGCCGCCCAGGGCATCAAGCTCTACGGTGAGCTGCGGCTCGGGCATCACGGCTCCGAGGCAATCTGTCACTCGAAGATTCTCGAGTCGCATGCGTTGCCCGGACATGTCATCATCGGATCGGATTCTCACACGCCGCATGCGGGGGCGGTCGGGTGCATCGCGTTCGGGGTCGGCACGACGGCGATCTTCAATTCATGGATCACGAAGGATGTGCGGCTGCAGGTGCCGGAGACGGTGCAAGTCGTCATCAAGGGGAAGAAGCCCGACAACGTGACGGCCAAGGACTTCATGCTCGAGGTCCTGCGCCACCCCTACGTGAAGACGGGAAAGGCGATCGGCAAGCTCGTCGAGTATTGCGGCGATGCGGTCGAGGCGCTGTCGGTCGATGAACGCGCCACGATGACCAACATGACCGCCGAGGTCGGGGGCTTTACCGGTTATGTCGCGCCGGATGAGAAGACCGTCGCGTACCTGATGGACTATCGCCGGATGACTCGTCAGGAAGCGGAGCGTTACTGCGAAGGACTGTTCAGCGATGCCGATGCGGAGTACTGCGAAGTCATCGAGATCGATGCGTCCGCGATCCGGCCGATGATCGCGCTCCCCGGGGATCCGGGCAACGGCCTCTACATCGACGACGTCGCCGATCGAATCAAAGTGGACATTGCGTACGCAGGGTCCTGCACGGCCGGTAAGAAAGAAGACATGGACATGTACGCGCGCGTCCTGGCCGATGCCGCGGGCCGTGGCGAGCGCGTGGCACCGTGGGTGCGCTTCTTCATTCAGTGTGGCTCCCAGGATGTGAAGCGTTACTGCGAGGAGCGGGGATACCTCGACGTGTTTCGGCAGGTGGGAGCGACGTTCCTCGAGCCTTCGTGCGGAGCCTGCATCAACGCCGGTCCCGGTGTCTCCAAGACCCGCGAAGAAGTCACCATCAGCGCGATCAACCGAAACTTCCCCGGCCGGTCGGGCCCCGGCCAGCTCTACCTCGCCAATCCTTATACCGTCGCGGCGTCGGCGATCACCGGGTACATCACCGCGTGGGAGCCGGGAATGGTCGTCGAAACCAGCCGCTAAGGCAGGCTGCCCTGGATCTGCACCTTGATCGCCTGGGTGCCGTTCCCGAAATCGAGCGCTGAGCCTACCGTCGAACTCGAATCCGGCACCAGCTTCGCCGTGATGGTGTACTCGCCATTCACCGTGCCGCGGAAGACCCGGAACACCGAATTGCCCTGAGACGAGCCGTACTGGCTCGCCGTGGTGCGCAGGTGCCCGCCGCGCGACAGCCATTTGCTGACGGTGAAATTCGGGAGCTGGTGGATGACGAAGCCCGTTCCGGTGCCCGCCGTATCGAGTGTGAAACGCTCCCACAGCGAGTCGGTCACCGGTGCGCGCCCGGATCCGAGCAGGAACAACACCGTATCCACGGTGCCGGAGACATCATCGAATCCCTTCCAGGCCAGGACGGCGCTCAGGTTGCTGGTGACCTGGCTGTCCCCCTGCGTCGCATCGATGTCGAATTCGATCCCCACGACCCGGGTGGTGTCGCCGCCCTGCTCGATGCGTGACGCGCGGTCGATGAACGGGAAGACGAGCGCGGACATCAGCGCGTACAGGCCCGAATCTCCGGTGAAAGCCGGATCGAGAATCGTATCGTGCAGAAACGCCGAATCGAGCGCCGTGCGAACGGCGAGGATCTCGGCGTCGTCAATCGCGTCGGGATCGACCCCCCCGCCGTCGGAGCACGCGACCAGCGCCCCGGCGAGCGCCAACATCATGAGCTTTTTCATGTGGCGAGAATATAGAGGCTACTGGGCGCCGCCCGTAACTGCGGGGACTTCCCGGTACGGCTTCAGCGAGCCGCGCTGGTAGACGCTGCGGGGATTCCACAGCACCCAGGTCTCGATCCCCAGCTCCTCGGCGGCGCGAATCTGCTCGCGGATTTCGTGAGGCGTATAGCGGGGTTTACGGCGGCCGAGCGTGAACGCCTGCAGGTACGGCCGGATGGTCGCCGCATTCGCATAGGGCCGCGAGCGCTCTATCGCTTCCATCAGAGCATTGCGAACAACCCGGTATGGCTCGGCATTCGGCGTGGCGAGGCCGAAGCTGCCGCGATAGTAGTGGCTCGGATACACCATCGGCAGCACGACATCGGCAACGGTGATGAAGTCCTCCCAGACCTGGCCGATGCCGAGGTCGCCCGTCGCCGACGATGTGAGCCCGAAGATGTCGAACGTGACCGGTACGCCCAGTGGCTGCAGTCGCTTCACGAGGATGGCGATGCCGGCCTGCACGCCCGCGCGCTGCGACTCACCAGGCTTGCGCGCGCCGAAGATCGCCAGCGCCATCGCCTCCTTCGGTTCGTCGGGGAAGCGCACGTAGTCGAACTGTACTTCCGAGAATCCCAGCCGCACCGCTTCCTCGGCGAGCAGCGCGGCGTAGATCCACACCGAGTCGTTGTACGCATCGACCCACGCGATGTCGATCCGGTCACGCCACAGCCCGCCGTTGACGTGCTGCACCGACCACGCCGGCTTTCGCTCCGCCAGCAATGGATCCTTGGCAACGACGATGCGCGCGATCGTGTAGATGTTGTGGGCGTGCAGCGTGTCGAGCCGCGATTTCACGTCGCGCGTGCGCACGCACTTGGTCGCGCCGATGTCCTGGGCGACCTTGACGTCGGACGGATACAGGAGACAGCCGGTATCGTCCTTCACGTCGACGACGAACGCGTTGATCTCGGTTGAATCGGCGAGCGAGACGAGCTGCCACAACTTCGATCCGCCGAACGCCCATGCGTTCACGTACAGCGCTTTGACGGGATCGGAGGCGGGGCCATTCTCGAACAGCGGCTCGGGCAGCACGTAACGCAGCTCGACGCCGCGCAACTGCATGCTGTCTGCAGAGGCCGGCAGTTGCTGGGCAAAAAGGCCGCGACTTGCGATCGCGGCCCAGAGCATCAACGCGCTGGTAAACCGAGCCAACCTCATAGGGGCCATCAACATAGGAAAATGACCCTCATCGAGGCAAGACTTAACCCCACCTACTTCGTGGTCAGACGCAAGCTATTGAATAGCAACGGATAGGTTGCGAGGCTCTGGCCCCGGTACTGGGGTCGCATTCCGAACAGCACCACGCGCCCGGCGCCCAGCTGGACCTCGAGGATCGCGGCCTTCCCGGCAATCCGCTCCGGATGCAGGACCCACCCCGACAACAGGATCGCGGCGGGGTCCTCGGGCCACTTGCCGATGACGCGCGAGACCGTCGAGTCGAGCGGCTCGAACGCGGGGCTTCCCTGGAACCACCCGATCGTCTGCTTCGGCATGCCGCGCGCGACCGCCGTCGCGGTATCGAGCTCGAGCCGAAAGATGGAGCCGGGGGCGTAGAAGTCTTCCTCTGGAACGGCTTCGAGCACGTTCCGTACCGGCAGCAACAGCGCCTGAATCGCAAACCGGCTCGCCTCATTCAAGGCGACCAGCGTGCCGCCGTCGGCGACGAACTGCCGCAACGCGTCGCTTCCTTCCGATCCGAGGCCGCCGGCGTAGGGCGCGGGATAGCGCCGCGGCAGCCCTTCGAGGATTTCGCGCGGTGCCTGATCGGGCAGGACGATCACGTCGTATCGCTCGCGCAGCTTGCCCGCGCGCACCACCGAATCGACCACCGAGCTGTACGGCACTTTCCACTGGTCGAACACCCAGCGCGTCCATCCCTCGTCCATCGACGCGTCGTACGACCGATACACACCGACGCGCAGGGCCGTGTCGCGGATCGGCGGTGCCGGCGCCACGACCCGCGGGGTGATCGGCGATGACAGCGAGACGCGCAGGGAATCATTCGCGAGCACCGCGTTGACGCCCATGAGCAGAGGCAACGTATGCGCGGTCACATCGTACGGGCGCTCTGGCGGACCACCGGGATACTGGCGACGATCGGGGTAGCGCTGCGGCTCGAGCAGTGTCTTCGCGAACGCCGCGTACGGCTGGCGCAGCACCACGACGTACGAGCCGGCGTTGAATCGTTGGCCCTGCACTGTGAACGTCTGCAGCGCCCGGCGAATTTCAACGCCGCCCCGGCGCAGGATCTCGAGCATCGCGCTCAGCGCGACGGAGTCCTGCCGCGCGGAGATCACATAGGCATACGGCCACTCGCGCCATCCGCGGATCGCGCGTGTGCCGATGTTGAAGAAGTTGCCCAGCCAGCGCTCGCGCGTCCGTGCCGCCTGCGAGAGCAGCGCGTACGCGCCTTCGCTCTGGTACGACACGATGTCACGCAGCGTCCAGCGCCCCCCGCGCCAGGGATTCGTGAAATTCCAGGAGCGCTCGCGCGGATTGAATCCGCGATCCCGCGCTTCGAGCCGGTCGAACGGCACCTCGATCGGCGAGGCGAGATCGGCGCTCGCCGTCTCGGACAGAATGCGCACGCCGCCGTGATAGTGCTGGTATGCGCGCGCCGGCGTCCACGCGTCGTACGTCGCATTGAGCGAAATGCCGGCTTTCCCCTGTCCGGCCAGCTCCCAGGCGATCGCGGTGCCGAGCGCATTGACGCCGTCGATCAGCAGCGGATCAACGTTGGGCTCGACCGGATCGAGATAGGGCGGCAGGAACAGGCGCGCACCGCGCGATCCCTGCTGATGAATGTCGTGCACGATGTGCGGATGCCACGCGCTGTACAGCGAATCGACGGTGAGCCGCGTCTCGACCTGCGTGAAGGCATACCAGTCTCGATTGTTGTCGTGACCAGTGTAGTGGTGGTACAGCTCGGGCGGAGACATGCCCTCGGCGGGAGTGCCCACCGTCCGGTTGTACCACTTGGCCACAATCGTCACGCCGTCGGGATTCAGCGACGGGACCAGCCACAGGATCACATTGTCGAGAATCGCCTTCGTGGTGGCGCTGGTATCGGTCGCCAGCCGGTGGGCCAGCACGACGGGGGCGAGATGCCCGCCGACCTCCGTCGAATGAATGCTCGACGTGATCAGCACGATGGTCTTGCCATTGTGGAGGGCATCCCGCGCCGCCTTCGCGGTGCGGAACACGCGCGGGTCCGCGAGCCCCGCGTTCACCTGCCGGTAGTAGTCGAGCTTGCGCAGGTTCTGCGGGCTCGAGATGGCGAGCGCGACGAAAGGCGCGCCGAGTGTGGTCTTGCCCAGCTCGCGGTACTCGACCCGATCGCTCGCCTTGCCCAACGCCTCGAAGTAGCGCACCAGCACCGGCCATTCGACGAGCTTGCGGTCCTCACCCGGCTCGAAGCCAAGAATGGACCGCGGCGTTGGGATTACCGCAGCGGCCGGGCGGCGCGCGGCGGCGGCAGGCGGCGCCGGTGCTGGGCGGCGCGGGCGGGCTTGCCCGAACGCCGGCCAGGCCGGCAGCGAGACTGCCAGCACAACGAGCACGGCGCGGCGCAGCATCAATGCTGGCTCGACGTCGTCGCGGCCGGTGCCGTCTCGCCCGTGCCGAGCCAGTGCGCGAACCACGTGCGGATTCGCTCCAGCCGGTCGACGAGCAGCCACGGCGGTCCGGTCCGCGAGAGGCCGTGGAACGAGCGCGGATA
>DASTDR010000600.1:0-3119 GCA_035710265.1 Gemmatimonadales bacterium
ATGCTCGAGCGCTGCATCTCGCGAAGCGTGCCGGGCTCGATGATCCCGGTCATGTACGGCAACAACTACCAGATCGTGCAGTCGCCCGGGTTCGTCGTCGTGACCTACGAGATCATCCACGAGAGCCGCGTGATCCCGCTCGATGGGCGGCCGCACGTGGGGCGGGCCGTTCGCACGCACATGGGAGACCCGCGCGGACGCTGGGAGGGCGCCACGCTCGTTGTCGAAACGACGAACTTCACGGACGAGTCCGCGTACCGGAATTCCAAAGGAGACACGCTTCGCGTTACCGAGCGCTTCACCCGCGTCGCACCCGGCCGCATCGAGTGGACCGCCACCATGGAAGACCCGATGACGTGGACGAGGCCGTGGACCATCGCGATGCCGCTGACCGCCGATCCGCATCCCATCCTTGCGTTCGATTGTCACGAGCACAACTACGGGCTCCGGAACATCCTGAGCGCGGCGCGGGCCGCAGACAAAACAGAGCCATAACGTCACGACACACCGAGGCTCCGAGGCACTGAGGTCAGAACGCAAAGATTTCCTCGGTGTCTCGGTGCCGCGGCGTGTCGGACGCGTCCCCTCGCGTGTCACCCGTTTCCCGCGCCTCTTCGTCTGTATCAATAGACAACCAAGGACGGGACAAAGCACAGGTGGTCTCATGAACGGCATCGATCCGGCCTTTCTTGCGCTCTTCGCGGCGATTGGAGCCACGATCTGGTTCGCCGCCGCCACGCGGGGACGGGGCTCAGGCGCCCTCGCAGCCGTGGGAGCCGTCGCCGTGTTCGGTGGCGGCCTGATCGCGTCGCTTGGTCTGGCTCACACCGTTGCCGTAATCGGTCGCGCGCTTCGAGGACCGTCGTTCGTGTACGACTTTCGTCTGTACTCCCTGCTTCTGTTGGGCGCGTGTCAGATCGCGGGTGGCCTGCGCTGTCTGAGCACGTCGTGGCGTCTGGCCCGCGGCGACGCGAGCGCATGGAGAGCGGCTCTGGCCGCGACGACGCTGCTCCTGATCGTCAACGTGCCGCTCATGCCCATCACGGGGGTCGCCGGGATTACGTCTCTGCCCTCGGCAGTGATGCTGTTCACCCTGATTGCGACGGGTCGTCGCTTTGTTCGGCGCAGTGACGCTGAAACCGTCACAATTCCCGGGGGCATACGCGAGCACGCGTCCTCGGCGACTTGAAGAGGCAGGCCTATGCTCCGGATGTGCCTCGACGACAAGAACTGGCCAAGGAGCGTTGGTGACGTGGGCTAGCGCGGACGCGGCGATCGCGGCCCTCTTCGAAGAACACGCGCGTTCGCTCGTGCGGCTGGCGCGGCTCTTCGCCGACGACCGCAACGCCGCGGAGGACCTGGTCCAGGAAGCGTTTCTCCGTCTTCGACGCTCGTTTCACCGTATCGACAGCCCCGACCGGACAGCCGCGTATCTCCGCTCGATCGTGCTGAACCTGGCGCGCGATCACAACCGGCGCGGGCTGATGTCGCTGCGGCACCGGATGCCAGAGGAGGAGAGCCGGTTGTCCGTGGAAGACCGGATCGTCGTGCGCGAGGACCAGCAGCAGGTGATCGACGCGCTACAAGCGCTCCCGCGGCGTCAGCGCGACTGCGTGACGCTCAGGTACTACCTGGACTTGAGCATCCCGGACATCGCGATGACCTTGGGCATCTCGGTGAACTCGGTCAAGACGCACCTGCAGCGCGGCATGGCGGTGCTCGAAGTGCGGCTGGAGGCGGCGCCATGACTCGACTCGAGGCCCGCCTGCGCGACGCGCTCCACGCGGGAACGCTGCAGGTCGAAGAGAGCCCCGATCTGTTCGCGCGTGTCAAAGGCTCCATCGAAGATGACGCGCGCCGTCGGAACTGGCGGCGGCGAGTGGCGGCGATCACGGGGACGGTACTTGCGGCATTCGCGGCGCTGCTCGTGGCGGTCACGGACTTTCGCGAAGGAGAACTGTTCATGGACTGGCGGATTCTCGAGCTTCTCACCACGACCATCCTCGTGGTCCTCGTCATAGTGCTGGGCCCTTTCATCAAGAGGTTCGGGAAGAGCTATGCCGCGGAAGTCTTCAGGGCGAACCCCGGTACTGGCAAAAGCTTCATCGTGCTGATGGACTTCGCCTACTACCTCGTCTTCGGTGCGTATGTGCTGTTCACACCGGTGTTGAACCCGCCGGCGACCTGGAGTGCCTACGCAAACGCTGCGCAGTTGAAGGTCGAGATGATGAAGGTCGCCGGCATGTTGCTCTTGATGGGCGTGCTGCACGGCGTCAACCTGCTCCTGCTGCCGACCATCGGGCGTCTGCTCATGTTGAACAAGCAGCTCGACGCCGAAATGCGCGATCGCGAACGGCCGAAAGACCATGGGGGGGCGGCATGATTCTCGTGGCTGTCTGTGTCAGTGTCCTTCTGGCGATCATCGCCGCCGTGGCGTTCCTCGGACTGCGGCCTCTCCTCAAGCGCAACAGACGGGCTGGGGAGTGACGCCAATGCTGAACAGAAACTCCTGTGCGCTCACTCCCGCGCAGGCCAACCTCAGGGGTGTCGCGTGGGTGGCGGGAGCGTTTCTGATTTGCCCCTGTCACCTGCCGCTCACGCTGGCACTGGCCACCACCGCGCTGGCGGGCACCACAGCTGGCCTCGTGTTGGGCGCCCATTGGCTTGCTGCTGGCGTCTTCATCACGCTCGCCTGGCTCGCGGCAACCTGGCACGGTATTCGGCTCGTGCGACGACGGTGACGACCTCGACTTTCCGCGCGTGCGCTCATACCACGCTATGAACCGTCGAGTGCCCTCCCCCTGATCCTCCGGTAGTCCTCTGGCGTGTCCACGTCGGTCAGGCATCCCTCGTCGTCCACGGTCACGTTCAGGATGTCCGGCTCGTGCGCGCGGACAACTGATTTCGCGCCCGCCTCGAGAGGGGCACGGCGCAGCTCGTCGAACAGCGCGCGGTCGAAGATCACCGGATGACCGTGTCGATCGCCGATCGCGGGCCGGACGATCGGGGCGCGGGTGCGCCGCCAGGCCTCGATGACGGCGGTGACGGTCGATACGGCGACCATCGGCACGTCCACGAGAGTCACGAGGAGACCTTCGGCCCCTGGATCGAGGACGGCG
>DASTDR010000601.1:0-9532 GCA_035710265.1 Gemmatimonadales bacterium
GGCGGCGTCGGGGGCGGGGGCGGGGGCGCTGGTGCAGGAGCCGACGTCAGCGTCTGAACCGACAAGC
Source organism: Gemmatimonadales bacterium (assembly GCA_035710265.1). Classification (GTDB taxonomy): domain Bacteria; phylum Gemmatimonadota; class Gemmatimonadetes; order Gemmatimonadales; family GWC2-71-9; genus 20CM-2-65-7. The sequence goes on from DASTDR010000601.1 coordinate 68, forward strand.
TCACGTTGCGAGCGCCTGTCGCCCGCAGCCGCGTCGCCAAGTCCTCATCGCCAGGTTGATCGGCGAGTAAGCGAATCAGCTCAAAGGTCTCGGCCAGCGGCGGATCCGCCGGGATCTTGATTTCCGCCACTGAATGGAAGTCGAGACGTTGGATCAGCGAATTGTACGGTCCCCGCTCGAGCGACTGGCCGTTCACGACAAGACCGTTGCTATCCGACGCTGAGATGGTCAGGGCATGCGTTTTTAGCATGCCAATCAGGATGCGGAACTGCGCCTTCTGATCCTCTTTCGCTCCGGGGTCGCGAAACAGGTCCAGAGTGCGGGTAAAAAGGGCGGCGAACTCCTGTGGGGTAGCCATCGGGCGGCTCAATTTATAGAGTACCGCCTATGATCGCACTGTTTCTCCTCACAACCGCGCTCGCGCTCCAGCAGGACACCCTTGCGCCCGCTGCCCGGCGTGTCTTGGCCGACGTCCGGTACCTTGCCGACGACGCGCAGGAAGGCCGCGGCGTCGGCACGGCGGGACTGGGGCGCGCCGGCGCATATATCCGCGACGGGTTCGCTCGGGCCGGTCTCCAGGCCTCATTTCAGGACTTCACTATCCCGCGTGACGCGCCGGCGGTCCTGCATACCACGCTCGGGGGCAGCGCGACACGCAACGTTGTCGCGGTGATTCCCGGTACCTCCCCTACGTTGAAGGGGCAGGTTGTCGTCGTGGGTGCGCACTATGACCACCTTGGGTTGGGCGGGTTCGGCGCGCTTGACACTAACACGACCGTGCACAACGGGGCCGATGACAATGCCTCCGGCACCGCGGCGCTACTCGAGATCGCACGCCTGCTCAGCGGCCGCCGGCCCGCGCGCACGATCGTGCTGGTGGCATTCAGCGCAGAAGAGCTGGGAACGCTTGGCTCCAGCTACTTTGTCCAGCACCCGCAACCGTTCCCGATCGATTCGCTGTACGCGATGCTGAACCTGGACATGGTCGGGCGCCTGCGGAACGCTCGGCTGATGGCTCTGGGCGCGGCCACCGCGAAGGAGCTTCCGGCACTGCTCGACTCGCTGAACACGCCGGCGAAGTTCGACCTGCGCGCGTCGGGTGACGGCTGGGGACCGAGCGACCACTCGGTGTTTTTCGCGACCCGTCATCCTGTTCTGCACTTCTTCACCGATCTGCACGACGACTATCATCGCGCCACCGATGACTGGGACAAGCTGAACATTGCGGGGATCGTCCAGGTGTCGCAGTTCGTCGCCGACCTGGCACTCGCGCTGGCCAACCGCGCCGGTTCTCTCACGTTTGTGGATGCGCCGCGGCCCCAGGCCAGCACCGGCGGCTCGGGTTACGGTGCGTATCTCGGAACGATTCCCGACATGAGCGGCGGCGGCGTGACGGAAGGTGTCCGCATCACCGGCGTGCGCGCGGGCAGCCCTGCCGAAGCCGCCGGCCTGCAGGCCGGCGACGTGATTACCGCCATCGGGGACAAGCGGATCGTCAACCTGTACGACATGACCGACGCGCTCCGGGTCCACCACCCCGGCGATACCGTCGTCATCGTGAGCAAGCGAGATGGTGTCGAGCGGCGCGCGCGCGCCGTGCTCGGTCGCCGCTCGTCATGACGCGCGGCACGGCGTCCGAGGCGACGAAAGTCGTGCGCGCGCTGCGCGCCGCCCACTTGCACGACGAAAGCCGCGCGACGCTGCTGAAAATGGCCTGCGACAGGATCCGGGCATGGGGCGCTCCATTCACGTCCGTGTACGCGTACATGCTGCATGGGGACGAGCTTCAGCTCGAGGCGCACTCGGGACGGGTGACTGACCATACCCGAATCCCGGTCGGGAAAGGCGTTTGTGGCACGGCCGTGGCCACGAAACAGGATCAGAACGTCGCCGACGTCAGCGCGATCGGGAATTACCTCGCCTGCAACACCTTCACCAAATCAGAGCTCGTCGTGCTGATTCGCCGGGGCGACACGATCCTCGGTCAGCTCGATGTCGACTCCGACGTCCCGGACGGATTTGGCGAGCGCGAGCACGCCGACGTAAAGGAAATCGCAGACGCCCTCGCGGTGTTGCTCTGAGCGATTCCGATGACAATTGAAGTCAACGGGGTGCGTCTCTACACGCGCCAGGTCGGTGCCGGTCCCCTGGTCATCGTGCTCCATGGAGGCCCCGGTGCGCATCACGACTATCTACTCCCTCAGTACGATCGCCTCGCCACCGGACGCACGCTCTATTACTACGACCAGCGTGGCGGCGGGCAGTCGCCGGTACCACGCGAGACCGCCGTCGGATGGCGCGAGCACGTCGCAGACCTGGATGCCATCCGTGAATCCCTGACGCTCGAGCGGCTGACGTTGTGCGGCTATTCGTGGGGCGGACTGCTCGCGCTTCTCTATTATCTCGAGCACCCGGCCCAGGTGGAGCGCCTGGCACTGATTTCACCGGCTGGGATCGCGGCCGCGTACCGGCAGCAATTCGAGGAGGAGTTTGCGCGTCGCATGAGCTCGCCGGAGATCGTGCGGCAACGAGACGCATTGCGCTCGAGCGGACTGCGCGAGCGGGACCCCGCGGCCTATCAACGCCGCGCATTCGAGCTGTCGGTGGCCGGATATTTTCGGGACTTCCGCGAGGCAAAGAACCTCACGTCCTTTCGCGTGAACGCGCGCACCCAGCAGACGGTGTGGGACAGCCTGGGCGAATACGATCTGCGGCCGCGACTCCGCGACGCATCCCGTTTCCCGTTTCCCGTTTCCATGATCCTGCACGGGACGTCCGACCCGATCCCGATTGCCAGCTCTCGCGAGCTCGCCGCGTCGATCCACGCCGAGCTCACCGAGCTCCCGGTGGGTCACTGCCCGCACGTCGAGGCTACGGACGAGTTCGTGCGCGCGCTGGACAGCTTTCTGCCACGAGCATGAGACCCACTCCGTTCAGCATCGCGTTCAGCGAGATCGCCCGGACGTTCCCGGCAATCGCGGAAGCGGTGCAGCAGGATGGGGCAGCCCCCGAGGATCGCGACCGTTTCGTCCTGCTCGAGCCGGTCGGACGGTTGCTCGGCGAAATCGTCCCGGAAGGCGCCGGTGCCGAGGCATTGGAGACGCACGTGCTGCTGCTCCACACCGCGTTCCTCTATTGGTCGAGCGGCGGGGCGGTATTCCGGATCGGGGAGCAGGCGTTGCAGCGCGCGATCGCGACGAAGCACATCACCGGCGACCCGCCGCAGCCGGCGCTGTATCTCCAGCTACCGGAGCTGCGCGTGTGGGGCTCGCCCACCCCAGGAACCGTTCCGGAGCCGCTCGACGGTATGTTCGTGAGTCGCGGCGCAGGGCCCGGCACGGTCGCGGTCCTCGCGATTTTCGGGATGCGACCCGATCGCCCCGGATTCAGCGCGGTCGGGATCGAAGGCCGCGCCGACGCTGACGACCCGGCGGGGAACGAGATCGAGGTGGCCGCGGCGCGGGAAGACGGCAGCACCGCGTTCGGGCCGATGCTCGCGGGGGGATCGACGGCAGGGCTGCACTCCGTAGCCAACGCCGGCGAGCTCCTGTTGCTCACCTGCAGGCTGCTCACGCTCCTTCCCAGCGGCGAATCGACCGGGGCGCCGGTTCAGAGTGGCGCATTGGAGCACATCGTAGCGGTCGAGTAGATTCCGCCTCACTCCATGACGACCAAAGTCGCGGCGGCCGCACGCAAGGCGCAGGTCCGCAAAATCATCGCACGGCTCAAGCGCGAGTATCCCGAGGTGACCTGCGCGCTGAACCACTCCAACGCCCTCGAGCTGGTCGTCGCAACGATCCTCTCCGCGCAGTGCACCGATGCGCGCGTGAACATGGTGACTCCCCATCTGTTCGCGAAGTACCGCGCGGCGGCGGACTATGCGGCTGCCGACCCGCGTGTGCTCGAAAAGGAAATCCAGTCGACCGGGTTCTTCCGGAACAAGACCAAGTCGATCATCGGCATGGCGCAGGCGCTCGTGGAGCAGCATGGCGGTGCAGTACCGCAAACCATGGACGAGCTCACCGCGCTCCCCGGGGTCGGCCGCAAAACGGCGAACGTCATCCTCGGCACGTGGTTCCGAAAGAACGAAGGCATCGTGGTCGATACGCACGTTCAGCGATTGACCGGGTTGCTGAGGCTGTCGCGGCAAACCGACCCCGTGAGAATCGAGCAAGACCTGATGGCGGTCGTCCCGCGCCAGGACTGGACTTGGCTCTCGCATGCATTGATTCACCATGGCCGCGGCGTGTGCATTGCCCGGCGTCCAGCCTGTGCCGACTGCGTGCTGAACCGCCTCTGCCCGAGCTCCCTGGTATGACGGCATTGCCGCCGGTCGATCGCTCCAGTCTGATCGCGACGCGCCGAGACATTCATCAACATCCCGAGCTGGGTTTTGAGGAGACGCGGACCGCCGGGCTGATCGCGGAGCGGTTGGGAGCCCTTCAGTACCAGGTCACGTCGGGCGTCGGAAAAACCGGCGTGGTCGGATTGAAGAAGCAGAAGGACGGACGCTGCGTGCTGCTCCGGGCCGACATGGACGCGTTGCCGGTCGAAGAAGCGAATGCGGTCCCGTATCGCTCGACACACGCGGGGAAGATGCACGCGTGCGGACACGACGGGCACGTCGCGATCGGGCTCGAGGTCGCGCGGCGGCTCGCGCCGCTCGATCTGGCGGGTGCCGTGAAATTCGCGTTTCAACCGGCGGAGGAGGCGTCCAACGGTGCTCAGGCGATGATCGGGGATGGCGTCCTGGATCGGCCCGAAGTCCATGCGGCGTTCGGCATTCATCTCTGGAACGACCTGCCCGTGGGGACGATCGGCATCATGGCGGGCCCGGTCATGGCGTCCGTCGATCAGTTCGAGATCGAGATTCTCGGTCGCGGCGGACACGCGGCGGCGCCGCATCAAACCATCGATCCGGTGCTCGTTGCGGCGCACGTGATCACCGGCCTGCAGTCTCTGGTGTCGCGGCGGCGCGACCCCATGGACGAGGTGGTACTATCGGTGACCGAGGTGCATGCCGGCCGCGCCTTCAACGTGATTCCCGCGCGCGCCGATTTGCGCGGCACGGTGCGCACGTTCGGGGGCCGGTTCTGGGAGGATGCGCCCCGCCTCGTCGCCGAGACCGCACAGGGCATCGCCGGCGCATTCGGCGCGCAGGCGAGCGTGCGTTACCACCGCTTGAGCGCTCCGCTGGTGAACGACGAGCGCCTCAGCACGCTGATGAGCGACGTCGCCCGCGCCGTCGTCGGCGCGGGCAATGTGCGGACCGGCGTTCGCACGATGGGCGGCGAGGACATGGCATTCTTCCTCGAGCGCGTGCCGGGGTGTTTCGCCTTCGTGGGCTCGGCCCCGCGGAGCGGGGCCGCCTCGCCGCATCACAGTCCCAACTTCGACATCGACGAAGAGTCCCTCGTCGTCGGGGCGGAGCTGCTCACCCAGACGGCGGTGAAGTATCTCAATGTCTAATCTGCTGGCCGGCGAAAACTCGGCGTACCTCAAGTCCGCGGCGCACCAGCCCGTGCATTGGATGCCCTGGGGTGACGCGGCGTTTGCGCGAGCGCACGCCGAGCACAAGCCGATCCTCCTCGATATCGGCGCCGTGTGGTGCCATTGGTGCCACGTCATGGACGGCGAGTCCTACGAAGATCCGGCCGTGGCGGAGCTGCTCAACCGGGACTTCGTCTGCATCAAGGTGGATCGCGACGAGCGCCCGGACGTGGACTCGCGCTATCAGCGCGCCGTGCAGGCGTTGAGTGGGCAGGGCGGCTGGCCGCTTACCGCATTCCTCACGTCCGAGGGCGAGGTGTTCTTCGGCGGAACCTACTTCCCGCCGGACAACAATCCGTACGGCCGGCCGGGGTTTCGCCGCGTGCTGATGGAGATCGCGCGGGCCTTTCGAGAAGAACGCGATCGTGTCACGACCAATGCGCGCGCGATCCGCGAGCACGTCGTGCAGACGCTCAACGAGGCGAAAGCCGGCGACGTGACCCCCGACCTGGTGAGTGGAGTCGCCGACCAGATGGCGCGGCTGTTCGACGTGCGCTACGGCGGCTTCGGGACGGCGCCCAAATTCCCCCACCCCGCCGCGACCGAGTTCATGCTCGCGCGCTTGTATGACAGCAGCGGCGGCCTCGAATGGCCGCGCGATATCGTGGAAAAAACGCTGCACGGCATGGCGCGCGGCGGCATCCGCGACCACCTGGGCGGCGGGTTTCACCGGTACTCGGTCGACGAACGCTGGATCGTGCCGCACTTCGAAAAAATGTCCTACGACAACTCCGAGCTGCTGCGGGCCTACCTCTCGGCGTATCAGCACCTGGGGACGCCGCTCTACAAGGAGGTCGCCGCGGGGATCGTCGATTGGATGGTCGAAGTCATGGTCGATCCGGCCAAGCCGGCGTTTGCGACCTCGCAGGACGCGGACGTGACGTTCGGCGACGACGGCGACTACTGGACCTGGACGAAGGAAGAAGCGAACGGGGCATTGACGGCGCCGGAATTCGCCGTCGCGGCGGCGGTGTTCGACATCCAGGAAGAAGGTGAGATGCACCACAACCCCGAGAAGAACGTGTTGTGGTGGAAGCAAGACCCCGCGGGCGATGATGGATGGCCGGTGCTGCGGGGCGCGGTGAAGAAACTCAAAGCGGCCCGCGATCGACGGAAAGCACCGTTCGTGGACCGCACGCCGTACGTCAACTGGAATGCGATGATGGCAGGCGCCTTTCTCCAGGCGGGCGCGGTTCTCGATCGGCCCCCCTGCAATGCGATCGCACTGAAAGTCCTCGAGCGCATTTGGGACGAGGCGTGGAACGCGCAGGGTGGTATGTCGCATGTACTCGGGCGTGCCGAACCGCGCGGCATGCTCGACGACAACGTTCAGGCGGCCGCGGCGTTCCTGGACGCCTACGAGGCGACCGGAGAGCAACGCTGGCTCGAGCGGGCCATTCAGGTGATGACCTACTGCGACGCAGCCCACGGCGATGCGTCGGGGGGGGGCGGTTATTTCGACATCGCCTCGGCAAACGGAACCGCGTACCTGGCGGCGCGCGCCAAACCGGTGCAGGACGCGCCCACACCATCGCCCAACGGCGTGGCTGCGCTCGTGCTCGGGAGACTCTGGGCGCTCACCGGCGACGTGCGCTGGCGCCAGGCCCTCGACCGCCAGCTCGGCGCGTTCGCCGGGAACACGCGAGATTTGTCGTTGTACGGCGCGACGCTCGCACGGGCGATCGACTGGGCCGTGCACCCCGTCACCCGCATCGAGGTAGCCGGACCACGAGGGGATGGGCCGGCGTGCGCGATGCATCTGCTGGCCTTGCAGACGTATCGGCCCCGCAAAGTCGTCATTCGCACGATCGCGGATGCGCCGCAGGCAACGGTGTGTGTGGGCACGACCTGTTCGGTACCGGTCGCGACCCCCGAAAAGCTCGCGGCGCTCTTACATTCCTAGAACCTTGAACGCGGGGATGTTGATGCCTAAGAAGACAGCAGTGATCGAGACGGCGAAGGGCACCATCGAGCTCGACCTGTTCGCCGATGAAGTGCCGGGCACCGTTGCCAACTTCGAAAAGCTCGCCAACTCCAATTTCTACGACGGCACCAAGTTTCATCGCGTCATTCCGAACTTCATGATCCAGGGCGGCGATCCGTATTCCAAGAGCGGCAAGGGGCCGGTGGGCACCGGCGGGCCCGGCTATACGATCAAGTGCGAAACGCAGAAGAACACGCACAAGCATGTCGCCGGTACCCTGTCCATGGCGCACGCCGGCAAAGACACCGGCGGCAGTCAGTTCTTCATCTGCCATTCGCCGCAGCGGCATCTCGACGGCGTGCACACCGTGTTCGGGCAGGTCACCAAGGGGATGGACGTCGTCAACGCCATTCGTGGTAACGACGAAATCAAGTCGATTCGTGTCTCGTAAATCGGAAGGGGAGCCGTCGTGATCGCACTGTTACTGGCATTGGCCGCCGTGCAGGACTCCGGAGCTTTCGTCGTCCGGATCGGCACTGACACGCTGTCGCTCGAGCAGTACACCCGCACACCGACCCAGCTTCGTGGTGAGTACGTGATTCGCTCGCCGCGCAGCCTGCACCGCATTTACGTCAACGACTTGAATCCCGACGGGACGATCCGGCGCTCGGAGCTCATCACGCATAACATCGGGGGCGGCCCGGGGCCGGCCGAAACCAGGCTGACGGTGGAATTCCGCGGCGACAGCGCCGTGATCACCTCGCCGCGGGGCGACAGCACCGTCACCCAGCGGATCGCGGCGCCGCGCGGCACGTACCCCTACACGCTTCACATCTACGGGCTGGTGGAGCACTATGGCCGTCAAGCGCGCGCGAGTGGGAAGGACAGCCTGGCATTCACCGCGCTCGGCTCCTCGGACCGAACCAGCGAGGGATACGTAAAGAAGCTCGGCGGCGACACGTTGCAGCTGATGTTCAGCAGCGGGCAGCTCGCGGGACTGGGGCCCTTCACCTTCGCGCTCGACCGGCAGGGCCGGCTCACATGGCTCACCGGCAAGGGCAGCACCGTACAAGTCGATGTGCAGCGCGTGCCCTCGGTGCCCATGGCGCAGGCCGGTCCGATGTTCGCGAGCCGGCCGCTGGGCCAGCTGTCGCCGCGCGATACCGCCCGCGCCACCCTGAGCGGTGCCGAGGTGTGGATCGATTACAGCCGGCCGTCCAAGCGCGGGCGTGAGATCTTCGGCGGCGTCGTACCGTGGAATGCGGTGTGGCGGACGGGAGCCAACGCGGCGTCGCAGCTCAACACCTCAGCCGATCTGGTCATCGGAGACGTCACGGTGCCCGCCGGCAAGTACACGCTCTGGACCCTGCCGTCGCCGACCGGATGGAAGCTCATCATCAACAAGAACACCGGACAGTGGGGCACGACGTACGACGCCGCGCACGATCTCGCCCGCATCGACGCGAAGGTCGAGACACTCGCGACGCCGGTCGAACAGTTCGGGATCGCGTTCGAGCCGGCCACGAATCCGAGCGCGCTCACGTTCACCTGGGACCGCACGCGCTATTCCGTGCCGGTCGCTAAGAAATAGTGCATCTCGACTTCGCGGTCGTCGCCGATTACGCGCTGGTCGACCAGTCGGGCAAGATGTCGGTGCTGGGCATCTTCCAGCACATCTGGGTTCCGCAATTTCCGGCGATGCATCCGCGCCTGCACCTGGTGCTGCGACTCAAGGGCCGGCGCACCGAAGTGGGCGAGCACCAGGTGCAGATCAAGTTGATGAACGAAGACGATACGGAGCTCCTGGGCGGGTCGGGCACGGTGAACTTCGCCGAGCCGCCCGCCGGCATCACCGAAATCGAAGCCGCCGCGGTGCTGGTGTTCGATGTGCCGTTCCCGCGCGCCGGCCAGTACCGGTTCGAGATCACGGTGGACGCCGAGCGTAAGGCGACGGTGCCGATTACGGTCTCGCAAATGCCCACGGCGCCGGT
>DASTDR010000602.1:0-2379 GCA_035710265.1 Gemmatimonadales bacterium
GTAATCGCAGACGTGTTCAAGCTGTTCGCTGCGGCGGGCATCTCTCCCATGCTCTGGCGTCTGGTCGGACGCGCACGACGATAAGCGTCGCGTGGTCAGTCAGCACGGCCAGACGTGCGACGCTGTATGCGCACTGCACTCACGATCGCCGGTAGTGATCCCAGCGGGGGCGCCGGCCTCCAGGCCGACCTGAAGACCTTTGCCGCGCACGACGTATACGGACTGAGCGTCGTCACCGCAGTGACTGCGCAGAATACGAACGGAGTCGCCGGGTTCGAGGCGCTCTCGTCGGACTTCGTGACCTTGCAGATCGAGACGGTGGTGTCGGACATCCGGCCCGACTCGGCCAAAACTGGGATGCTCGCAACGGCTGCAATCGTCGAAGCGGTGGCAGCCGCCGTCATGGACCTGGAAATCCCGCTGCTTGTCGTCGACCCCGTAATGATCGCCAAGAGCGGCGACGCGTTGATCGATGACGAGGCGGTTGCGGCTATCAAGACCGAACTGCTGCGACGGGCGTTTGTGGTCACGCCGAACATTCCCGAGGCGGAAACGCTGTCTGGCGTGACAATCCGCGCTGATGGCGATCGACGCGAGGCCGCGAAGCGAATAGGCGCACTCGGCCCGACTGCGGTGATCATCAAGGGCGGCCACCTCGGGTCCACCGACATCATCGATCTGCTCTACGACGGTCATCGGTTTGTGGAGTTTCGTGTCGGGCGTGTGGCGGGACGCGGCACCCATGGCACGGGCTGCACATTTGCCGCCGCACTGACCGCGCATCTGGCGCATGGCATATCCCTCGAGGAGGCTGTGCCGCAGGCACAACAGTACATAGCGGGGGCCATCGGGCGAGCGCCCAACCTTGGAAAGGGACACGGCCCGATGGACCACTTCTGGAATCGTTCGGATCGTTCGAGCCGTTCGTAACGCCTTTGGAACCATTCGAACGATCTGAACGATTCGAACGCCCCGAACGACTCGGTATACTGATCGTATGGCCCAGGTGGCGGTGACATCCGAGCCGCTCGATCTCGTGGCAGTCACTCGCGACTTGGTCCGGTCGACGCCGGACACGGCGAACGGCACCGGGTCGGCCGACGACGGTCCGGCCGAAGGCGGATTGGGTACCGGTGCCATCGCCACGTTCACGGGGCTGGTCCGCGACCACAATCAGGGCCATCGGGTCCGCTTTCTCGAATACGAAGCGTACGAGCCGCTCGCGCTGCGGGCTCTCGCGCTGATCGTCGATGAGGCGCACGCCGCGTGGCCATCTGTACGGCTCGCGATCCATCACCGGATCGGACGACTTGAACTTGGAGAAGCCAGTGTCATTATCGCGGCCATGTCGCCGCATCGCGCCCAGGCGTTCGCAGCGTGCCGATACGCGATCGAGCGCGTCAAGCAGATCGTGCCGATCTGGAAAAGGGAGCACTTCGAGGGCGGTGAGGTCTGGCTGGAAGGAGCCACGGCCGATCCGGATGACGAAACGGCGAAACGGACAGCGCACCGGATTGCATGCGCATAACCGTTCGACTCTTTGCACGGCTTCGCGACCTGGCTGGTACTGGCGAACTGGTTCGTGAGGTGCCGGATCCCGCGACGGTCCACACCGTGTGGAGTGCGCTGACGACGGAGATGCCTTCGCTCGCACAATACGAGCGGACGATGTCGGTGGCCGTGAATGCCGAGTACGCGCGAATGGCAGCCGCTCTGCACGACGGCGATGAAGTCGCCTTCATGCCGCCGGTCTCTGGAGGATGATGTTCGACAAGCTGAGCACCGTTGAATCTCAGTACGAGGAGTTGGCCACGCGCCTCGGCACGGCCGAGGTCCAGTCAGACCAGGGCGAATACCGCAAAGCCGCCAAGAAGCTGTCGGACCTCGAACCGCTCGTTCAGAAGTACCGGCAGTACAAAGCCGTGCAAGGCGACATTGAAGGCACTGAGGAGCTGATTCGCGAAGCCGATGTCGAAATGCGCGAGCTGGCGGAGGAGGAACTGAAAACGCTCGTGGAGAAACGCGAGGCTCTGCTCGCCGAGCTTCGCATCCTCCTTGTTCCGAAGGATCCGCACGACGAGAAAAACGTCATCCTCGAAATTCGCGCCGGCACGGGCGGCGAGGAAGCCGCGCTGTTTGCCGGCGATTTGTTTCGAATGTACAGCCGCTTTGCTGAACGGCAGGGCTGGAAGCTCGAGGTGATGTCGACGAGCGACAGCGCTACCGGCGGCCTCAAGGAAATCATCGCGTCGATTGAAGGACGCGGCGTCTACAGCCGTCTCAAGTACGAAAGCGGCGTTCACCGTGTGCAGCGGGTTCCCGCGACTGAGGCCAGCGGCCGCATCCATACCTCCACGGCGACCGTGGCGGTCCTGCCGG
>DASTDR010000603.1:0-2263 GCA_035710265.1 Gemmatimonadales bacterium
GACCGGTTTTGGGGCGTGTCATAGTATCCTTTTGGTGCCTAGTTGCCAAAAGATACTACTTACTCTACACTCCGACAACCCAATTGCGCACGGAGTTGCTAATGAAGACCGCATTCGCCGCGCTCGCCGCGCTCACGCTGCTTGGTGCTCGCCCCGCCCCCCCGCCGCCCCCGGCCAAGCTGGAGCTCAAATTCATCACCGCCTCGCCCGAAGGATTCCTCGTGAACGCGACCCTGATCACGGGTGCGCGCGACGCGGTGCTGATCGATGCGGCGTTCACCCGCGCCGACGCGCGTCGCATCGTCGCAGCGGTGCGCGCCAGCGGCAAGAATCTCACCACGGTCTACGTCACCCACGGCCATCCCGATCATTACTTCGGTCTCGACGTGATCAAGCAGGCCTTCCCCAACGCGCGCTTCGTCGCCCAAGCGGGCACCGTCGCTGAAATCACCCGCACGTGGCAGTCCAAGGTCGCCGAATGGAAGCCACTCTACGGTGACTCGATCACGTCAACTCCGGTGATTCCGAGCGCGCTCACCGGGAGCTCCATCACGCTTGAAGGAGAGAAACTCGAGATCGTCGGCCCGGTGCAGGGTGATGATGCCGTGAACTCGTTCGTGTGGATGCCGTCGCTCAAAGCGGTCGTGGCGGGCGACATCGTCTACAGCGGCGTCTACGTGTGGACCGCCGAGACCGATACGGCCGCGCGCCGGCGCTGGGCCGCAACGCTCGACCGCATCGCGGCACTCCATCCGGCGGTGGTCGTGCCTGGTCATCAGCAGCCGGCGTTGGGGACCACGCCGGCGAGCGTCGCCTTCACCAAGGAGTATCTGTTGGCATTCGACCAGGCGCTCGTGGGCGCGAGCACGCCGGGGGATCTGCAAACGAAGGTGAAGGCGCGCTATCCGAGTCTCGCGCTCGAGATCATCCTCCAGATCGGCGCCCAGTCGGCGCTCCCGGCCCGGAGTGCAGGCCCCCAGTATCCGCCGCCGCCCCCGGAGCTGCAAACGCCGGACGTCGAGCGCAATCTGCAGACGTTCGACGTGCTGGATTTCGACGTCTACAGCAATCAGAAGTGGGATCGGCTGCACGAGAGCCATGCCGCGGACATCGTCGTGACCTGGCCCGACGGGCGCGAGACGAAAGGCCTCGAAGCCCATGTCGCGGATCTCAAGACGCTGTTTGTCTGGGCACCCGACACGAAAATCACCATGCACCCGATCCGTTTCGGCTCAGGCAGCTGGACGGGGGTGACGGGAGTGATGACCGGTACGTTCAGCCGTCCCATGCCCACACCCGACGGAGGGACGATCGCGCCGACGGGCAAGCGGTTCGCGATCGCGATGGCGACAATCGGGCACTGGGTCAACGGCCGGATGGATCACGAATGGCTGTTTTGGGACAATCAGGAGTTCTACAGGCAGATCGGCTTGGGCAAGTGACAGCGCGCGAGCGCGGCGAGGAGAGAGCGCTGGCGTGATGCCTTAGACGGTGCGGGGTCGCCACGGCTCGTGCTCGTGCGCGAGCCAGACCAACTCGGGATCGAGCGCGCGCACCCGCAGCTGGCCTTCGGTGTGCGGTTCGTCGAGCTCGCCAAACCAAACCGCCACGTCGCCGCCAACGACGACCGGGCGCCCGCCAGTCTCGACGACGACGACCTGCATGCCGCGTGTGTGGCCCGGCGCCGGGAGGAGCCGGAGCCCGGGAAGCAGCTCGAGTTCGCCGTCGACCGGCACGTACCGCACGCCGGGCGCCTCGACCCACTCGCGAATGGTGTAGTCGTCCTCGTTGCGCGCGTCGTCGAGCTCCCGACGCTGGACGTAGATCGGCCTGCCGGCGAAGAGGTGGTTGCCGCCGCAGTGGTCGAAGTGCAGGTGTGTGTTGACGACGATGTCGATGCCGGCGAGGTCGAAGTTCTGCTTGCTCAGGGGACTGAGGCGGGGATCGAGGTCGGCCGCCGCCGGGTGCAGCTCCGTCATGCCGGTGTCGACCAGCACGCGCGCATCGGGATGGTCGATGACGTGCACGTACACCGGCATCCGCTCGTCCTCGGCGAGCAGGTCGGCAACTCGGACCGGCGTGATGGTGATCGAGGCGGGGGCGTTCATCGTGTACCGACCGCCGCGGCGTTCGCTCTCGAGCGTGACAACCGAGTTCTCCTCCGTCTCGCATTCGTTCTGCCGCTCGCTAAGACGGATGGAGACCCGCCAACTCATCGCTCGAGCCGTTCGAGCCATCACCTCGAGCGACGCACCGCAGCGCC
>DASTDR010000604.1:0-11882 GCA_035710265.1 Gemmatimonadales bacterium
TCATGAAGAGCCCTTCGGCGAGCGCCGAGGGCATCCATGGATTTCGCACCAGCGCGTAGTCCCCCCGCCCCATTCCCAAGTCCCGAATTCCCAGCTCCGCGACCAGTCCCCGATCCAGCGCGCGCGCCAGCGCCGCGCTGCGCGGATGGAAGTAGTACACGCTGGTTCCGTTGTTCACGAACGGATTGACGCCGTCGGGCAACGCATTCGCGTGGATCGAGACGAGCACATCGGCATCGTGCTGCTCGGCAAACCGCGTGCGCGGGAACAGGTCGATCGGACTCGAATCGGTACGCGTCAGCAGCACCGTCGCGCCGGCCTGCTCCAGTAGTGCCTGTGCGCGCTGCGCAACGGCCAGGGTCGCCACGGGCTCCCACAAGCCCGATGGCCCGCGCGCCCCAATGGGCGGATGCCCGGGATCGAGCACGATGGTTCGGCCCCTGAGTGGCCTGCGGCTGTCGATCACCGGCGGACGACGGATTTCGAACACGAGGTCGCGGCCACTCCAGCGGGTTCGATATCCCCAGACCGGTCCCGCCAACGTGAGTGTGATCGTCACTTCGTCGGCGGAGGGCTGCGCATAGCTCATGCGCGTGACATAAGGATCGGTGCCGCCGTGTTGCATCCAATTCACGTCCGACGCGACGCCGTACAGGCGCAGCGTCAGACTGCGCTCGGCTTCTTCCACCTGAAACGGCACTCGTGCCGGCAGCGGCACACGCAGCGTCAGCGACCTGGGCGTGGACGAGAGTCGCACGGAGCCGACGTGGCCGCCCGGGGGCGGCATATCGGGACCGAGCGGCACGACGTCGGCGGTATTCACCCACGCCACGGCACCGCGCGATAACTGGAGCCGCGTCTGACTCCCCCACTGTGCCGTGGCCACCGCGGTGGTGCCGAGCGGGAAGAACCAATTGTAAGTGCCATAGGGGACCGCTTTACCAACGGTGAGACTGTCGCTGTTGCCGGTGTGCGCGGTATCGTCGTTGAGCACGACGACCCGCGGCCGACTTCGGTCCAGCGTGTCGAGCACGAGCGGCCACACGGCGCGCGCGGTGTCAGTGCCCACGATTGCCTCGACGATCGCATCACACAGCGGCCGCGCCGGCAGCCAGGCTACATATCGGTCAGGCGGCGGAGGCAGGCGGTAGGTGGCGGTATCCGTTCCGAAAGCTCGAATTCCCCAGGCCGGCTCCTCGGGCAATGTGTCCGGCACGAACCAGACTTCCTCGTTTCGCCCCTCCATTCGCAGTCGTACACGCGCGCCTGGTGTCGCCCGCAACGCGAGCCGCACACCCTCGCCCGCTGGAAAAACGATCGTGTCACCGGGAGTAAAGCTGGTCGTGTCGATCCACACGACGGCCCCCGGCGGCGGCCGAATCGGCTGTGCGATACGAGCGACGAATGTGGTCTCTTGCTGCTCCGTTCCGGCGCCCGCGCGCGCGCTGATCTGAAAGCGCGCAACGGAATCGGCGGGCAAGGGAATCCATGCGAGCCACGTGCCGTACGGTGAGACGCGCACCGGAAATCCGTTGATCGTGAGTGCGACATCGCCCCGACCACGGCCCACACTGCCAAATAAGAAGGAAGAGTCCCGGGCCTGAATCGGGTCGGCGGTATCCGGGTACACGACGGAGATTCGGAGTGGTTCTTGAGCGGGAGATGGGAGCTGGGAGTTGGGAGTTGGGGCCCGCGAGGCGCAGCCCAAGCTCGCCGCGACAAAAAGTGCGGCTTTTGCGAGTCGCATGTGGCGCAAGCTAGCGGCGAGCAATAGATTGGGCCACCTGACTTTATGACCCCCAACCCTTGCCAATATTGCGGCCGGCAAAACGACGCCGGCGCGCAATTTTGCTCCGACTGCGGGAAACCGCTGACCAAGGCAGCGGCGGCCCGGGCCGCCGTTGCATCTCACGGCGGGGGTGGGGGGGCCGGGGGTGGTGGTGGCGGGGGCAGCGTCGTGTCCCGTACGAGCGGACCCTCCAGCCCAGGGGCCCCCTCGGGCGACCAGCCCTGCCCGCTGTGCGGATCGGCCCCGAAGCCCGGAGGCTCGGGCAGCCACGACCGACGGTCGATTCCCGACAGGCGTTCCGATCATTCCCTCACACTAGTCCTGGTTTCCGAGATGGCCACCGAGGTTGCGCGGTTCGAGCGCAAACAGGCAGCGACGACGATTGGCCGGACGGAAGGTGATATCCGGTTTCCGGAGGATCAGTTCCTCTCTCCGCTGCACGCGAAAATCTCGTGGGAAGAGGACGGGCTCGTGGTGCGCGATCTAGGCAGCCGCAACGGTACGTGGGTGTTTCTCGAGGCACCCCACCGGCTCACCGACGGCGACCTGATCCTCATCGGCTCGCAGGTGCTGCGGTTCCGCCGGCTCGGCTATCCCGGACCGCACACCGCCGAGGCGGACGCGACTAAACGGATGGGCAGCATGGTGCCGAGCGCGGACATCGCCAGCCTGACGCAGCTCCGAACCGATGGCAGCTCCCGCGACGTAATCCAGCTGTCGCCCGGCCGGGACGTGCACATCGGCCGTGAGCGCGGCGACTGGATATTCCCCTACGATCCCTCGATGAGCGCGCAGCACGCGACGGTGCGATCCGAGGACGCGGACTTCGTCCTCGTCGATGACCACAGCCGCAATGGCGTCGCGATCGCGGCGCGCGGCGTCATGATCCTGCACCATGGCTCTCGCCTGATGGTCGGCGACAAGCTATTGCGGGTCGAGCTGCCCGGCGCAGGCCCCCCGGGCGGGGGGGGGGACGCGGCGGCATGAAGATCTGCCCCGTCTGCTCCACCGAATACGCCGATGACGTGAAATTCTGCCCGAACGACGGGCAGACCCTGCGTTCCGCCGCGCCCGCCAACGATCTCGTGGGACAAGTGGTCGCCGATCGTTATCACGTCGTCAAGAAGCTCGGCGAGGGCGGCATGGGCCAGGTGTACCTTGCCGAGCATGTGAAAATGGGACGGCGCAGTGCGATCAAGGTGATGAACCCCTCGATGGTGCACGATCCCGACGCGGTTGCCCGCTTCAACCGCGAAGCGTCGAACGCCAGCCGCATCACGCACCCCAACGTCTGCGCGATCTACGATTTCGGCGAAACGCCTGACGGCTTGATCTACCTCGCCATGGAATTCATCGAAGGCGAGCCGCTCACCGACGTGCTCGAGCGCGAAGGTGCCCTGCCGCTGGCGCGCGCGACCGACATTTTCCGGCAGACCGCCGACGCGCTGCAGGCGGCGCACGATCTCGGCATCGTGCATCGCGATCTGAAGCCCGACAACATCATGCTCACCCGCAAGAAAGGCGGGAGCGATACCGTCAAGGTCGTGGACTTCGGGATTGCCAAGGCGGTCGGCGGTGATGAGTCAGGCCAAAAAGTCACCAAGACCGGCCTCGTCATCGGGACACCGGAATTCATGAGCCCCGAGCAGTTGTCGGGCGATTCGCTCGACGGCCGCAGCGATCTGTACTCGTTGGCGCTGGTGTTCTACCGGATGCTCACCGGAAAGCTCCCGTTCGAGGCGACGACGGTCCAGGAGACCATGATCAAGCGCCTGACCGACGAGCCGACGACGCTCGCCGATGCGCGGCCTGATCTTTCCTTCCCCCCCGGCTTGCAGCCGATCCTCGATACCGCGCTCGCGCGCACGCCGGCCGAGCGCTACCAGAGCGTCGCGAAGTTTGCAGCGGACATCGGCGCGATCAGCGGCCGGTCCGGTTCGGGCTCGGTCCCCGAAACGCGCGGCGACGCCGAAGGCAAGACCCAGCTGCTCGACGCTTCCGCCGCGACGCCGACAACCCGGATTTCGGCGCGCCAGGCGGCGCCGGCGCACCAGAAACGCTCGCTGATTCCGGCCGCTCTCCTCGTGATCGCGGTCGTCGGAGTGGGTGGAGCCTGGATGGCACTCAAGGGCGGGGCCGCGAAGGCCAATGGCGCCGCGATGCCGCCTGCCGCCTCCCCCCTTCCCCCCCCTCCCCCCCCTGCTCCCGCCAGAACCGCGCCGGCGGCGCCATCGAGCGCGCCGCGCGCGCCTGACAGTGCGGCCGTCAGCCGCCGGCTGGATGACATCATGGAGCTCGTGTTGGATCCGCAGACGGTAGCGAATGGTCGAGTTCAGGCGATGGCGGTTTACGACGACGAGCGCGTGGCGGCGACGCTGCGGGCCCAGGCGGCGTTCATGGTGGCGCAAGGATTCTTCATCGAGACCCGTACCGACCAGGCCTGTCAGTGGAACGAGAGGGCGCTGCGGCTGAAACCGAACAACGGGGTGTATCTGAAGTTCAAAAACGACCAATCGTGCGGTTCCTGAGGAACATGTTCGGCCGCGACAAGACCATCCGCGTCGAGGTGTTCGCCAAGACCGACCTCGGCCGCACGCGCGACCACAACGAGGACCGCTTCCTCGTCGCCGATCTCACGCGCAAGGCGGCGTCGTTGCAGCCCGAGGTGCGGGCGCACACGATCGGTCCGCGCGGTACGCTATTGGTCGTGGCGGACGGCATGGGCGGCGCCGCCGCGGGCGAGTTGGCGAGCGAGATGGCGACCGACACGATCTACGATCATCTCGTGAAGACGTGGAATGCCGAGCGGGAGGCCACCCCGCAACGTTTCGCCTACCGGCTCAAGGAAGCGGTGGAGGCGGCCAATACCAGCATTCACGCGCACGCCAAGGCGCATCCTGAAGTGCGCGGCATGGGGACGACCACGACCGCCGCGGGCGTGCTCCACGATCATCTCTACCTCACGCAGGTCGGCGACAGCCGCGCGTATCTGATCCGCGGCGGCCAGGCGCATCAGATCACGAAGGACCAGTCGCTGATGCAGCGCCTGGTGGAAGCGGGCGAGCTGACGGAGGAGGAAGCGGCGCAATCGGAGCGTCGCAACATCATTCTTCAGGCGCTCGGCCCCGATCCCAAGGTCAAGGTCGACCTCACGTATCAGGAAGTTCGCCGCGGCGACGTCCTGGTGCTTTGCTCCGACGGTCTTTCCGGCCAGGTCAAGAAAGAGGAGATCGCCCGGGTCGTCACGGAGCACACCGACCTGAGCTCGGCGTGCGACAAGCTCATCGCGCTGGCGAACGAGCGGGGTGGTCCCGATAACATCACCGTGGTGATTGCGCGCTTCGATGGCGACGGGCTGCGCTTCTCGGGCAGCGGGGCGCAGGAAGACGTGGGGCATCAGGTGTATCCCCTCATCGACACCGAGACCAGCACCGAGCCGGTCCCTGTGTACCGAGGCAGCCGGCCTCCGGTGCCGACTAGGCAGAGCCGGCAGCAGACGCGAACGCTCGTGCTCGCGTTGATCGCGATCGCCGCCGCGCTGGTCTTGTACTTCACCAGGCAGTGAAAGCGCAGTTCAAGTTTCTCTCCGGAGCTCGCGCGGGGCAGGTCGAAGCCTTCCGCAAGGGCTATATCGGCATGGGCCGCCATCCGCTCTCCGACATCCGCTTCGATGCCGAGCGCGATCTCGACGTGTCGTCGCGCCATGCCGCGCTGGTGCGCAAGCCGGAGGGGTTCGTCCTCCAGGACCTCGACAGCCGCAACGGCACGTTCGTGAACGGCACGCGGATCACGGGCGACACCCTGCTCCGCGACGGGGACGTGATCGGCTTCGGCGCGAACGGGCCGGCGCTCGAGTTTGCCGTGATCGAGGCCGAGCACGATCTGCCGGCCACGGCCGGGGCCGAAGCACTGGGCGAGCGGGCGTCAGCTCCGCGCGAGCTGTATCCCGCCGCTCCGCGCCAGAGTACCGGCGTGCGCATCGCGGTTGAAGTCGCCCGGCAGACGGCGCAGCTGCGGCGCACGACCAAGGTCCTGCTTGTTCTCCTGATCATCATCGCCAGCGGCTTCACGTGGATTCAGATCGACGGGCGGCGGCAAGCGCGCAAATCGGCGGCATTGAGCCAGCAGTTCCAGACGGAGCTGCAGGGCGTACGCGAGGCATTGCAGGCCTCGCAGGTTGAGACCGAGCGGCTCAAGCGCGCGCTGGCGCAGTCGAGCGGCGATGCCGCGGCGGTCTCGCGGTTGCGCGGCGAGCTCGAAGCGGCCGAACGCCGCCAGCGCACTCTCGCGGGCGCCGCGGGCGTCGATTACCGCGCCCTGTCGCACCAGAACCAGGATGCCGTCGCGATCGTGCTGGTCGAGTACACCGATGGCGAGCGCTTCAGCGGGACCGCGTTCTCGGTCGATTCGATGGGCACGATGGTCACCAACAAGCACATCCTCGCGGGCGAGGACGGCACCAAGACGCCGCGGCGGATGGGGATCATCTTTTCGGGCAGCACGCAGATGTGGCGCGGCGAGCTGATCGGCGTCTCACCCGACGCCGACATCGGCGTCCTCCGGGTCCTGATCAAGGGTGGGACCCCGCGGGTACGCGGCCTGGCGCGCACGCGCGAAGGGATCGAGCGCGGCGATCCGGTGGCGATTCTCGGCTATCCCCTCGGCTTCGATCTGCCGATGGAGGCGCAGGGCGGTCAGCCGATCGCCGAGCCCACACTCACCGTGGGCACGATCAGCAAAGCGCTGACCTCGGTGGTGCAGGTGGATGCGTACGGCGCGCCCGGCTCATCGGGGAGCCCGATCTTCGATCGGGAGGGACAGGTGATTGCCGTGCTGTATGGCGGTGAGCGCGAATCCAATGGCAAGATCATCTTCGCCGTACCGGCGTACATCGTCGCCGATTATTTGCGGAGCCTCAATCTACCGCGGTAAGCTTCTCACCGTCCTCGTGATCGTCGCGGGCGCGTGCCTCGAGTCCACCGCTCCCGCTCCAACCGGCCCACACGGTCTCGTGGCCGGCACCGTGCACACCTGTTTTCTCTCCAGCGATAGTCTCGCCTACTGCTTCGGTGGTGCGCTCGCCGCGGGGCAGGAATCGGATCACAGCGACCCGGCGCCCGTACCTGGGGGGCATCAGTTCGTGCAACTGGCTGCCGGTTGGCAGCACACGTGCGGGCTCGCCCCGGACGGGCAGGCATACTGCTGGGGGTTTGGCGGCGGCGGTTCTCTGGGCAATGGGAGTTTCAACAATACGCCCTTGCCGCTGGCGGTCGGTGGGAACCTGAAGTTTTCTTCGCTTGCGGCTGGAGGATACCAGAGCTGCGGGATTACCGGCGAGGCCAAAGCCTACTGCTGGGGAAACAACACCGAAGGACAGCTGGGCAATGGCTCCCTCGGCATGTCTGGAGTGCCGACGCCAGTATCGGGAGATCTGAGATTCAAGAAGATTGCGCTCAACTACTACCATTCGTGCGGAGTCACCGTCAGCGGCGAAGCGTATTGTTGGGGGAGCGACGATGCCGGTAAGCTCGGGAATGGGCCGACCAACTTGTCGAGCACGACGCCCTCCGCGGTTGCCGGCGGCCTCGAGTTCCGCGACATCAGCACCGGCTACGATCACACCTGCGCCATCGCAACGAACGGCAATGTCTACTGCTGGGGTGCAACCGCGCAGGGCCCGACCGATGCTCCCACGATCGTCTCTCTCTCGGGGCGTTATGAGCATGTCTCCGCCGGCGGTGGGCACACGTGTGTATTGTCGAGCGCGGGTGATCTGGTTTGTTGGGGAGCCAATGGCGCCGGACAACTCGCGCGGAACTCGTTGACCGGGTCCCTCCCGCCCGCATCCGTACCCGGTGGACCGTTCACCGAAGTGGCGGCTGGCAAGGAGCACACCTGCGCGATGGCTGGGAATTCAACGTACTGCTGGGGCGGGAACCGTGAAGGGCAAGTCGGTCGCCCGGTCGAGCGCTCCTATACTCCGTCCGAGGTTCCCGGACTTTCATCGGTCCTCTCGATTTCGGCGGGCGCCACGGGGTTTCACACCTGCGCGGTAACCACAGGGAACGTGGTGTACTGTTGGGGACTCAACGCTTCGTTTCAGCTCGGTACGGCTCCGGGCACGAACAACTCGCTTCCCTCCCGTATCGATGGGGAATCGTTCACCACGATTGCGGCCGCGCAGATCCACAGCTGTGGGATCCGGCCTGGTGGCGCGGCGATGTGCTGGGGTTCCAACTCACTGGGTCAGCTCGGCGTTGGATCGTTCGACCTCGTCCCGCTCGTCCCTACCCCGGTCTTTGGGACTCGCAGTTATCGCGACATTGGCACGGGCATCTTGCATACCTGCGCGCTGGACGATGCCGGCAAGGCGTTCTGCTGGGGAATTGGTACCTCCCTCGGCGACTCGGTGACCGGCGAGAGCAATGTTCCCGTGGCAGTCGCCGGCGGCCATACTTTCGTCTCGCTGGTGGTTGGCGCGTCGCACACGTGCGCGCGCACGGGATCGAACGTCCCGTTTTGCTGGGGCTCGAATGCCTATGGGTGGTTGGGAGACGGGACCTCGGAAACGCGCGACTATCCCGTCGCGGTATCGGGCGGTCTGCTCTTCACGTCGCTGGCCGCCGGCCGCTGGCAAAGCTGCGGTGTCACCAATGCAGGCGACGCCCACTGCTGGGGCGACAACTCCACTGGACAGCTCGGTAACGGCAGCACGAATTCATCGTACACTCCAGTGGCCGTCGCCGGCGGACACACGTTCCGCCAGCTCGCGCTCGGCAGCACGCACGCTTGCGGGATCACGCTCGCCAACGCCGCGTACTGCTGGGGCGCAAACACCTTTGGTCAGCTGGGGACCGGATCGAGCTCGGGCAGTCTCGTCCCGGCCCCCGTGTCCAGCGGATTGAGCTTCAGCCACATCGTGGCGGGGGCGGGCCACACGTGCGCGCTTTCCACCGGCGGCGCGGTCCTGTGCTGGGGTGATGGATACAATGGGGAGCTGGGTCGAGGCAGGTTGGGCTACTTCACTTCGCCGGTGCTCGTCGAATAAACGATCCGCCCTCCGACGACCGTGAGTAAGACTCTCGCGTCTTTGATCTGCGTCGCGGGAATCGCAAACAGATCGCGGTCGATCATCACGAAGTCCGCAAGCATCCCGGCGCGCAGCATCCCCTTGCTGTTCTCTTCCCCCTCGGCCCATGCATTGTTGATCGTGTAGGCCCGGAGCGACGTCTCGAGATCCAGCCGCTGCTCGGGGTGCCAGCCGCCTTCGGGCCTGCCGTCGAGCGTTTGCCGCGTGACCGCGGCGTAGAGAATGGTCAGCGGACTCGCCGTGTACCAGCTGGCATTCGTGCCCGGCCAATCAGAGCCGAATAGCAGCGGCACCCCCGCGTCATGGAACGTCTTGAACGCGTAGGCCCAGCGCGCGCGGGCGCCGATCCGGTCTTCCATGAACCGCATGTCGTCGATGGCGTGATACGGCTGCACCTCGGCGATGATGCCGAGTCGCTTGTAGCGCTGTGCGACCGCGGCGTTGCGGATCACCTGCGAGTGAATGATGCGCCAGCGCCGTTCTTTCGGGCCGTTGGTCGTGATCACCCTTTCCATGATCGTGAGCAGCGTGTCGATCGCCTCGTCGCCGATGGCGTGCACGTTGGCCCACCAGCCGGCGGAATCGAGACCAAAGAGCAGCCGCTCCATGTTGCCGGGGGGATTCATGCCCGATCCGGGCCCCCCCCCGTCGGTCGCCCCGGTGTTGGTGCTGTCGCGCCATTCGCCGCGCTTGCCGGAGTGCAGCTGCGGCTCGTAGAAGCGGGCGGTGGAATTCCCCTGGATCCCGTCGACGAAGCCTTTCAGCGCACGGAGCCGAATCCAGTCGTCGCCAAACCCGGGGGAGATGCCGGCGTAGGCCAGCTCGTTCCACTTGTCGAGCGTGGGACGCGCGAAGACCCGAACGGTCAATTCGCCCCGGCGTTTGAGCTCTGTGTACACGGGCAGCTGCACCGGCGGCGTGATATCGTGAATCGTCGTGACGCCCAGCTCGGCCAGATGCCGCAACGCCGCGCGCGCCTCGCGCAGCCGCTGGTCGAACGTCTTCGGTGTGATGGCCCGGCGCACGCGCGCGAGCGCCGAGTCTGACACCCGGCCGGTCGGGCGACCGTTCGCGCACTCGAGTCCGGGAGTTCGCGCCGCGCACGTCAGACCGGCGCGCTCGAGCGCGACGGTGTTGGCGAGCCAGGCGCTGCGATCCCAGCGATTCAGCAGGACCGGCGTGCCCGCGCTGACCGAATCGATCAGCCCCCGGTCAGGGGAAAACCGCGCGCGCGTCGTATCCTCGTACGCGCCCCAATCGCCGCCGGTGAGCCACGCGCCGGGACTCATGCGCGCGGCGGCGTCTTTCACGCGGCCGGCAAACACGCTGGGCGTATGGACGTCGAGCAGATTCGCGCCGATGAGCAGCGCGCCGGCCTGGCCAAAGTGGGTATGGTCGTCGATGAACCCCGGCGTTATGAACCGGCCCCCCCCGCCGGCGTCGATGACCCGGGTCCGTGCCGAGCGATACGGATCCACCTGGGCGTTGGACCCGACCGCGATCAGCCGCTCGCCGCGGATCGCCAGCGCCTGCGCGCGCGGATGTGTTGAGTCGCCGGTCCAGATGACGGCATTCCGGACAATGAGATCGGCCTCGGCGGGTGTCTGACCGACTGCCGGGACGTTCCACGTCACCGCGAGGCCGAGCGCGACGCGCAGCGTGCGGATCATGGGTGAGTGTCAGCTCGCGGGCGGGTACTTCCAGCCACGCATCGCGTAGTACTTCTGTTTCGGCTCGCCGGTCCAGCCGTTGATGCCCTTCCGCGGCAGTACCCACGCATGCACATAAATCGCGAATAGGCCCATCAACCCCAGGAATCCGAACGCCCACACGCGGCCCAGCCAGATAGAGAGTCCGCAGGTGACGCCGACGACCACGAAGAACTTGAGCACGCGCCGCCACTTAGGCGTGTGCTCTTCCCAGTGACCCATGAGGATGTTGCCAAGCGCGAAGATGGTGGCGACGACCGCGATCTCCATCCACATCATCGGGCGGGCCTCGTTCGGAATGTCAGTGCCGGTCTTTCTAGCGTGAATATAGGCGGTACTTTCCACGCGTGAGAACCATTGCCCGCTTGCTCCTCATCCTTCTCAGCCTTGCGCTCTGGCCTTCGGTCGCGGCATCGCAACAAGCGAAGCGCGGAAGCCTGTACTATCCCGGACCAGGCAATCAGTGGGAACGCCGCGCTCCCGCCGCCGTGGGGATGGATGCCGCGCTGCTCGATTCCGCGATTGCATTCGCGAAAGCGAGCGAATCCCCCGAGCCGCGCGATCTCGAGCAGAACCATTACCTGAGCTTTGGGCGCGAGCCGCACAGCGAGGCGGTCGGCCCGTTCGCGCCGCGCGGCCCCGCGACGGGCGTGATTCTCCGCAACGGCTACATCGTCGCCGAGTGGGGCGAGCCGGCGCGGGTCGACATGACGTTCAGCGTGACCAAGAGCTTTCTGTCGACGACTGTCGGGCTCGCCTTCGATCGCGGGATGATCCGCGATCTGAATGACACGGTGCGAACTTACGTGCCGACGGCCGAGTTCGAATCCGAGCACAACCGCACCATCACCTGGGATCATCTGCTGCGGCAAACGAGCGACTGGGAGGGCACGCTGTGGGGCAAGCCGGATTGGGCCGACCGCCCGCCGGCCAACCAACCGCTCGCTGAATACGTCGCCCGCAAACACAACGCGCCGGGGACGTCGTACAAGTACAACGACGTGCGCGTGAACGTGCTCGCGTTTGCGGCCCTGCAAGTCTGGCGCCGGCCCCTGCCCCAGGTGTTGCGCGAGTACGTCATGGACCCGATCGGAGCGTCCAACACCTGGCGCTGGCATGGCTACGAGAATTCCTGGGTGGTCCTGGACGGGGAACGAGTCCAGTCGGTGAGCGGCGGCGGCCACTGGGGCGGCGGCATGTTCATCAGCGCGCGCGACATGGCACGCTTTGGCCTGCTCACCCTGCGCCGCGGCCGCTGGGGCGACCGCCAGGTGCTCTCGGAAGAGTGGGTGCG
>DASTDR010000605.1:0-3157 GCA_035710265.1 Gemmatimonadales bacterium
AGGAGCTCCGGCGTGGCGCTACCGAGCGACGCTACCAGCCCGTCGGCCGGTCCCATTCCAGCTCGGGGGGTCGGGATCCACTCCGTTGCCAAAGTGGGGTGCAGCGATGCTCCAGGTTGAAGCACGTCTGTCGAAGGCGGGATCGAGCTCAGATCAATCGTTGGGGGAGCATCAATGACGGGGGCGCCGAGTCCACCGCTTGTCGTTCCACTGGAAGGGGTTGGCTCAACCCAGAAACGCAACGTATCGCTGGGGAGGGCGCGATTGGTGGGGGCCGACTGGATCGTGCCGAACAGAAACGCGGCACCCAGGGCCGCGTGAATCGTAATCGAAGCAGCCGAGCTGAGCGCGCTCATAGCGTCACCTCCGAAGCAGTTGTCCTCACGTCATCCCATCACGGCCTCCGCCCGTCAACACTCAGCCTGTCGTCGGACAGTGACTCACCCTGACGGTACCGAGGTCCGATGACCCGCCTCTTGCACTCAGATGACGGAATTGTGACAACGCGATGTGGTTCGGCGGTCAGCCCTGCGGTTTGTCGCTTCGTGGCAGCCCCACGGTGAACGTCGTGCCGCGCCCCGGCCGGCTCTGCACCTCGATCGTGCCGCCGTGCGCCTCGGCGATCCACTTGCAGATGGCGAGCCCCAGTCCCGTCCCGGCCCGCTCGCTGGTGCGCGTGCGCGCCGAATCCGCCCGCCAGAACCGATCGAACACATGCGGCAGATCGCCCGGAGCGATCCCAATGCCGGTGTCCGCCACGGTGAAGGTCACCCGTCCATCACTGCCAGCGAGCTCTACGGATACCTGCCCGCCCTGCGGCGTGTACTTCACGGCGTTTTCGATGAGGTTCAGCGCGAGCTGCCGCAGCCGGCTGCGGTCGACCGCCACGACCACGGGCTCCGGCGGCAGGCGGATTTCGATCCTCACCCCAGCATGCTCGGCGAGCAGCTCCCCCGTTTCACCGGCTTCCTCGATGATCTCCCGCAGATCGACCGGCTCCCGATGCAGCTCGGCGCGCCCCTCATCTGCGCGCGCCAGCGTCAGCAGCGCATCGAGCAGCTCGGTCATGCGATTCACTTCCTGTAACGTCTCCTCCAGCGGCGCGAGCGCTTCCTGCGGCATATCGGCGCGCGTGATGGCCCGTTCCACGCCAGCGCGCACGACGGTGAGCGGGGTCTTGAGCTCGTGGCTCGCGTCGGCGGTGAACCGGCGCAACGCCGCGAAACTGCGTTCCAGCCGGGTCATCATCTGATTCACGGTCTCCGCCAGGCGGCTCAGCTCGTCGCGGGTCATCGGCAGCGCGAGGCGCCGGTGCAGGCTGCGGCCGTCAGTGATCTCGCGGACCTCGGTGATCATGCGGTCGACGGGCTCGAGCGCCCGGGCCGCGAGCCAGCCACCGACCAGGATCGCCGGCAGCACACCGACAAAGAAGGCAATCGCGATCGTGAGCAGCAGCTGCTCGAGCCGGAGCTCGGCGGACTTGGTGTCGGCCCCGGTGAAGATCGCGCCGAACTGGTCACCGGCGTCCGGGACCGCGCGCACGATGTAGTGCAGCGTCGGCCCGTTGGGCTGCACGCGAAACCGGCCGGTGGTGTGCGCGCTCTGCGCCGGCGGCGGATGCGCGATGGCATTCAGCTGCTCGAACTCTCCGAACGTCAGAGCGCGCGCGTCGGGAGAGGCGAACAACAGCCGGCCGTCGCGGCTCGTCAGGATCAGAAAGTCCGGTACCACCTCCAGCACCGCCGCGACTTCGGCCGTGAGCACGGGCCGGCCCGCGGTGTCTTGCTCGACGAGCGTTCCGCGCGCGCGGTAACTCTCCGCGAGGATGCCGGCAGTGAGATCCGCTTCAGACTGGATGCGTTGATCGAGATCCTGATAGGTGGCGCTGCGGCGCGCGAAGTACAGAACGACGGCGAAGACCGCGATACTGACAATCAGGGCGGTAGCATACCACAGCGTCAACCGCCCGCGGATACTCTCCACGGCTACGTCCGGACCACGTAGCCCACGCCGCGCACGGTGTGAATCAGCTTGGGTTCCTTGGCGTGATCGATTTTCTTGCGCAGCCGCGTGATGACCACGTCGACGATGTTGGTGCCGGGATCGAAGTGGTAATCCCACGCATACTCGGTGATCAGCGTGCGGGACATCACCCGGCCCTGATGCCGCGTGAGATACTCGAGTACCGCGTACTCCTTGGGTGTCAGCTCGATTCGTTTGCCGTCCCGGGTGACCTCCCGGCTTCCGGTATCGAGCACGAGCCCGTTCACCTTCAACGTGGGCGGCGCGATCGCCTTGGGCCGGCGGCCCAGCGCTTCCACGCGCGCCAGCAGCTCTTCGAAGGCGAACGGCTTTGTCACGTAATCGTCGGCGCCCATCCGCAGCGCCTGCACCTTGAAGTCGACGGAATCCTGGGCCGTAAGCACCAGCACCGGCAACCCTACCCCGCGGTCCCGCAGGGTGCGCAGGACCTCGATTCCCGACATGCGCGGCAGCCGCAAATCGAGCACCATCATGTCGTAGCTCGAGCCTTTGCCACTCGCGCGCCGCAGCCCTTCGTCGCCATCGCCGACGAGATCGACGTGATAGCCCGCCTCGTCCAGCCCGCGACGCACGTATTCGCCTACCGTTTTGTCGTCTTCAATGACGAGAATCTTCATCAGATCGGCAAGAACACCTTGAAGTTCGTTCCGATCCCCACCTGCGATTCCACCTCGATCCGACCCCGGTGCTCCTCGACAATGCCGTATGCCACCGACAGGCCCAGTCCGGTACCGCGGCCTTGCGGCTTGGTCGTGAAGAACGGCTCGAAGATCTTGGGCAGATCCTCCTGCCGGATGCCGATACCGGTGTCGATGAACTCCGCCAGCAGCTCGTCGGCACGCAGCGGATTCAAGCGCGTCCGGACCGTGAGCACCCCCCGCGAGTTCATGGCGTCCATCGCGTTGAGCATCAACGCCATGAAGCACTGCACCAGCCGCTCGGCATCGGCCTGAAAACTCGGCAGATTCGTGTGCAGCTGCCGCTCGATCGTCAGCCACTTGAACCGGTCGTGGTGCTTGAGCAAAAACAACGTCTGTTCGATGATCGCGTTGATGTCGGACGGCGCCATGCGCCCGGACTTCTTGGGCCGCGCGAAGTCGAGGAGGCCGTCGAC
>DASTDR010000606.1:0-4848 GCA_035710265.1 Gemmatimonadales bacterium
CGGGGCGCTCGTCACGCCGCTCGTCGTGCCGTGGATCACGATCACGTGGGGATGGTACTGGGCGTTTGTCGCCACCGGCGCCATCGGGTTCTTCTGGCTTGCCTGGTGGTGGATCGGCTATCGAGCGCCCGAGCGCGATTCGAGGCTGTCGTCCGCCGAGCTCGCGCACATCCGCAGCGACCCGCCAGAGCCGACCATGCGCGTGCCATGGAGAACCTTACTCAAGCACCGTGAGACGTGGGCGTTTGCGGTGGGGAAGTTCATGACCGATCCGGTGTGGTGGTTGTACCTCTTCTGGATCCCGGACTTCCTCAACCGGAACCACGGCCTGGATCTGCAGAGCGTCGGTCCTCCGCTCGTGATGATTTATCTCGTCGCCGACGCAGGCAGCATCGGCGGCGGCTGGTTGTCGTCGGCGCTGATGAAACGGGGCGCCTCCGTCAACACCGCGCGCAAGACGGCGATGCTGGCGTGCGCGCTGGCCGTGCTCCCCATCGCCGTGGCGGCTGGTGTGCGAGATCTGTGGCTCGCCGTCGCGATCGTGAGCCTGGCGGCGGCCGCGCATCAGGGCTGGTCCGCGAATCTCTTCACGCTCGTGTCGGATACGTTCCCGCGCCAGGCCGTGGGATCGGTGGTCGGCCTCGGCGGCATGGCCGGCGCCATCGGCGGCATGCTGATCGCGAAGCTGACCGGCTACATCCTCGACACGACCGGCAGCTACGTCCCTGTCTTCCTCATTGCCGCGTCCGCGTACCTGCTCGCGCTCGGCGCGATCCACCTGCTGTCCCCGAAGCTGACGCCGGCCAGGCTCGAATCGTAGGGGCCGGTCTTCTAGACCGGCCCGGGCTACGCAGCGGAGTCTCTTCACTTAATGGGGTGTTCGGTGAGGCCCTCAGCGTCGTTCTATCGTGTATCCGAACAATCAGGGAGCGTACGCGAGGGCAGGTGACGAAGATGTTGCTGAGCGTGCGACGACGAGATTCACGGCCCGGGTCCTGCCTCAGTCTCTCACGCGGGGGGGGAGTAATTGCCCGTGGCGAAGGTCCAGCCGGTGAAGCAACGTCGCCGGCCGGCGGGGCGAGTTGTGGTGCTTCCGGGCCCGCCCGACGCTCGCGTGAAGGAGCCGCCCAGCCAATTCCGAGGTCCCATGGCTTCAGGCTGGACGCTGCCCATTGCGGACGACGAGTGGATTCCGATTGCGCGTGGTCTGGCGCTCACGCGCCGCGAGTCGGAGATCGTCCGGTGCGTGCTCGACAATCTCGACAGCGAGTCGATCGCGGCGCGGTTTGCGGTTTCACCCCGCACAGTCCGGGCGCATCTCGAGCACATCTATAGGAAGCTCGGCCTTCACAATCGATGTGACCTCGTGCTGCTCGTCTTCGCTGCGAGCCTCGAACAGCGCGAGGTCGATTGATGACACGCGGCGTTGGCATACAGGCCAATGGCGCCGCCGCCATTGGCGCACGCGCCATCTTGAAAGGACCGCGTTGGGCTCGTAGGATCTGCCGTCACTACTCGCGATCATGGCCAGCAAGGTCGAGAAGATCAGCGTGCGGTCCGGTCTGGATGTCGTGACGTCGCTCGTCTTGATCGCAGCGGCTTCAACCCTCATCTACCGCAACACCTTCGGCCTCCAGAGCAGGTCGGGGGCAAGCCTGGCAGTGCCGTCGACACCTTTGTCGATTGACGGCGCTCCCCTTCGAGGGTCTGAACACGCGGCAGCGGTGATGATCGTCTTTTCAGACTTCGAGTGTCCCTTCTGCACCCGCTTCGCGCGCGAGGTTCTCCCGGAGATACAGCGCGAGTATGTGAGCACTGGCAAGCTGGCACTGGCCTTCCGTCATCTACCTCTAGCGAGTCACCCTCATGCGATGCTGGCTGCCGTGAGCGCTGAGTGTGCTGGTCAGCAGGGTCGATTTTGGGAGATGCATGACTTCCTATACACCCAAGACGTCCTCGCCGAGGACACTCTGCGAACGCCTCCGGCGTCCCTGAACCTGGATTCGCAGCGATTTAGTACATGTCTCTTGGATCCAGCGGTTAACAAGAGCGTCAGGGCGGCCGCCGACGAAGCGAACCGGCTCGGTGTCCGCGGGACGCCGTCGTTCTTTTTTGGAAAGCGACACGAAGACGGTCGTGTGAAGGTGGCTCGAGCCGCCGCCGGGGCCCTGCCGACGTCAACTTTCAGAGAGCATATCGATGCCGTGCTGGCTGGCGCACCGGCGCGATGGTGGGCCTGGGTTCCGTTCTTGGGTTGATCGGCATGGCCGCAACGCCGTGCCTAAGTCAACTGCGTCCGAGCAAGCTACGGGAATCTCCAGTTGTTTGGCGTAGGCGCGCTGCCGTTTTGTTGACTACGACTGAAGCTGACAGAGCAAGCAGCTAACTATCAGAGGGCTAGGCTAATGCTTAAGAAACTGAGACAGTTTTCCGCGCTCTTCTTTTTCGCCGTATTGGTTCGTTTCGGTGCAGGAACGGCTCTGGCCATCGACCCTTGTGACTACGAACAAGCCATAGCCTTCTGTCTGTACTATCAGTGTGGTGAGAATAACCCACCGTGCATGGTCCAGTGTCTGGGTATGCTAGATTGCGTGTGCCACACCCAGCACACAGTTGAGGAATGTTTGGACATTTGGAGCTAGACAGCGAAGTCGGCTATGGTGCCTCGATCGTATTGAGTGCAACGACCATAGAACACGATCGTCAGCCAGCGTAGCGTCTTCCCGCGCTGAGAATTCTGCTTTGCCTCGGTCGAATGACCGGGCTGCGGACCTTCAACAAGGATGGCCTCGATGCTGATGCGGTTGACTGCGAGCGCGGCGCTGATTGTCCTGATCCCTGCGTCCGCCGGCAATTGGGCCCAGGTGCTGACCCAGAGCGGGACGTCGGGCCCGGCCTTCGAGGTGGCTTCGGTCAAGCCGAGCACTGGCAGCGGGCAAAGGGAGTTGCAGAGCACACCTTCGGGGCGTTTCACTGCGACGGGAATTCCACTCCGACTGCTCATCGCCCGCGCCTACGGGGACGCTGGAGAAGCGTTGCAACTTTATCGAATCGAGGGCGGGCCTTCATGGGTGAGTTCGGAGCGTTTCGACGTGGTTGCCAAGGCGCCCGACGGAACTCCGGAAGATCGCCTGCGGCTCATGCTTCAAACGCTGCTCGCAGACCGCTTCAAGCTGATCGCCCACCTCGAGACTCGCGAGGGGGACGTGTACGGCCTTGTGCGCGGTGGCCGTCCGGGCCCGAAGATGAAGCAGAGCTCGATCGATTGCGCGTCGGTCAGGAAGGCGAGGGCGGGGGCCAGAAGCGGCCTGCAACCAAGGGATCAAGGGGCGGTTCAGCAGAACGCGGAGGCGGACTCCGCTGGGCCGCCCATCTGCGACACGAAACGTACGGTGCAGCTGCAGGCAGCGGAAGCGACTGTGATCTACACGGGGCGCGGTGTGCCGTTGGAATCGCTCGTCTCCATCGTGAAGGACCACGCCGGACGCCCCGTGATCGATCGAACCGGACTGGCGGGAGAGTTCGACTTCGACTTGCGCGTCCCGTTGGACGTGGCGGGCGCGTTGCGCCGAGCGGGTGTCCCTACACTAGCCCAGGCGCTCCCGGGTGCGCAGGACGGGCGGCCTGCAGCTCCGGAACCCGAGGGGCAGCCGCCGATCTTCCGCGCATTGGAAACTCAGCTCGGCTTGAAGCTGGTGTCACAGCGCGGCCCCGTGAAGTACCTGATCATCGACAGCGCCGAGCGTCCCGGGCCGAACTGAGATTTGGTAATCGAGCACTAGCCTCAAGACTGAGCCACAGAATCCTGCTGCCCGGTTCTCGTTTGGCGATGGTGAGTCTGGCGGCCGCGCATCAGGGCTGGTCCGCGAACCTCTTCACGCTCGTGTCGGATGCGTTCCCGCGCCAGGCCGTGGGATCGGTGGTCGGACTCGACGGCATGGCCGGCGCCGTCGGCGGCATGCTGATCGCGAAGCTGACCGGCTACATCCTCGACACGACCGGCAGCTACGTCCCTGTCTTCCTCATTGCCGCGTCCGCGTAGCTGCTCGCGCTTGGCGCGATCCACCTGTTGTCCCCGAAGCTGACGCCGGCGAAGCTCGAATCGTAGGGGCCTGTCTCTAGACCGGCCCGGGCTACGCAGTCGCGATCGCGAGGAATGGCAGGTCTGCGCCTCAATTTCGGTTACCGGGCACGTGGCCCATCCGTCGGCGCGATTGTCGGCGAACCAGTCATGGGCCAGTTCGTGATGCACGTGATCGGCGTCGAAGAGCGCGACGAGAAGGTTGACGTCGAGGAGCGCGGGACGCTTACGGCTCATCCCGAAGGGTGTTCACCAGCTTCATCGTGGGGCGCGCTGCCCCGGCCGGCCGGCGCGACAGTACCGGGACGCCGTTGCGGATGCGAGACGCGCGAGTGGGCATCAACGCCTTCCGCGCGAGCTCCGAGATGACCCGTCCCACTGTGGTGCCACGCGCGACGGCCAGTTCCTTGGCTGTCTGCAGGACATCCTCGTCCAGGTCCAACGTCGTGCGCATGGCTCGATCATCACGCGACACGCATCAGATGTCATCTACTAGACCTCAATTCCTCGGAACTGCTTCCATGATCGACAGCGCGGTCCCGGTCGAGATCACGCGGGTCGTGTCGAACCCGCCGCTCGCGAGCAGGCTCCTGTATTCCTGTTCCGTCCGATTGCGTCCGCCGGTGCGGACCAGCATGAACACATCACCGACCTTGCCGCCCGGCTGATTGGGGGGACTCACGAGGGTCTCGACGACGAGGAGCTTCGCCTGGCCCGACATGGCCTTGCGCGTCGTCGACAGGATCGCCCTGGACCGCTCGTCGTTC
>DASTDR010000607.1:0-4838 GCA_035710265.1 Gemmatimonadales bacterium
CGCTCGTGGCGCGCGTCGCCGAGCACAACACCACGGTTCTCATCACCGGGGAAAGCGGCACCGGGAAAGAGGTGATCGCCCGCGCCATCCACCGCGCCAGTCCCCGCGCCGCCAGGGCGTTCGTGGGTATCAACTGCGCCGCGATCCCGGAAGCGCTGCTCGAGTCGGAGCTGTTCGGCCACGTGCGCGGCGCGTTTACGGGCGCGAGTACCGACAAGACGGGCTTGTTCGAGGCCGCCACCGGCGGCACGTTGCTGCTCGATGAAATCGGCGAGTTGCCCACGGGGCTGCAGGCGAAGCTGCTGCGCGTCCTCCAAGAAGGCGAGATCCGGCGCGTGGGCGATCAGAAGAACAAGCAAGTCGATGTGCGCGTCCTCGCCGCGACCGCGCGGGACCTCGGTGCTGAGACCAAGACCGGACGGTTTCGAGAGGATCTGTATTATCGGATCAACGTCGTCGCGATCGAGCTGCCGCCGCTGCGCGAGCGGCGCCAGGATATCGCGCCGCTGGCGCGTCTGTTCGCCGCCCGGCTCGCGAAGCGCTTCGCTCGTCCGCTCGCGCTGAGCGATGCGGCGGTTGCGTGGCTCGAGCAGCAGGACTGGCCCGGCAACGTGCGCGAGCTCGAGAACGCGATCGAGCGGGCCGCCGTGCTGTCGAACCGGGAGCAGCTGGAGCCTGGCGATTTTTCCCACTCCCCACTCCCCACGCCCCACTCCCATACCGGCACGTTGAGTGAAGCTGTGGACGCCGCCGAGCGCGACGCGATCACCGCTGCATTGTCGGCCACCAACGGCAACCGGCGTGAGGCCGCCAAGCGCCTCGGCG
Source organism: Gemmatimonadales bacterium (assembly GCA_035710265.1). GTDB lineage: Bacteria > Gemmatimonadota > Gemmatimonadetes > Gemmatimonadales > GWC2-71-9 > 20CM-2-65-7. The sequence goes on from DASTDR010000607.1 coordinate 826, forward strand.
TCAGCCTCCGCACACTCTTTTACAAGATCGACCGGTACGGCATCAGCTAGTGCAAGAATCTGCAGTTGTGAAGCAAACTGCATGAGTCCCGAGGCAGCAAATCCAGTACAACTTCAATTATCGCAAGCACTTACAGACAGGCACGGAACCTGTAATACAGCGGTCGGAACGGAGGCCACATGGGCCGCAGAGGCTTCAGCACCATCGAAATGATCATCGTCGTGGTCCTGATCGGCGTCATCGCGTCGATCGGTTTTCCCCGGCTGCGCCGCGGGCTCGAGAAGCAGCGCATCCGGAACACGAAGGCGCTGCTCGCAACGATGGTGGCGACCGCGCGCGGCACCGCGATTCAGCGCGGTTGCCTGGCCACGATCAACTTCGCCACGGACAGTGTCTGGGTGACCAGCTGCGGGCTGACCGGGAATCCGCCGCCGACCAACGTGCTCGTCGGCACCGCGAAGCGGGTGAAGGCTGACGTCAACGTCACGCTGAGCGCGTCGCAGGCGACGATCAACTACGACCCGCGCGGCATGCGACTGACGTTTATCCCGACGACGGTTCGCGTCATCGGACCGAATTACCAGGACTCCGTCGTGATCAACGAGCTGGGGAAAGTGAAACGGCCATGACCACCTTCAAGAACACCAAGGGCTTCACGATCATCGAGATCATGATCGCGATCGTCGTGCTGACGGTCGGCATTCTCGCGATGGTCACGTCGGCCGCACTGGTCACGCGCATGATCGCGCGGGGCCAGCGCTCGGCCGACGCCTCGGCCTTCATGGCGCGCCGCGTCGAACGGCTGCGGGCCATGGCCAGTGGGCAGCTGGCTGGTGCGTGCGCACTGCCGTTGCCCGGCGCCGACACGCTGTACCGCGGTTCGAACTGGGTCGCCTTCAACACCTGGACGGTGACGCTCGTCCCAGGCCAGCTCCAGAACTACCGAATCAAGGTCGTGTCGACCTATAAGACGGTCCAAAACCGGGTTCGCCGGGATTCCATGGAGACCACGTTCTCATGCGATCCATACCTATGAGCCGTCGCGGCTTTACGATGATCGAGCTGCTCGTGGCCCTCGTGCTCTTGGGCCTCGTGAGCACCGCCATCTACCGCGTGCTGGTGAACAACCAGCGCGTGTACATGGCGCAGACGCAGCGCATTGATCTCTCCCAGAACATCCGGGCCGCGAACACGATCCTCTCGGCCGAGTTCCGCGAGCTGGATGCGTTCGATGGCGACATCGCGGCCATGACCGCGAACTCGATCGACATCCGCGGGATGCGCTGGCTCAGCTTCGTGTGTGTGCCGCCAGGCCTGGACGGCAACAATGGTGGCCGCCAGATGACGATTCGCGGGCGTCAGGTCGGGGATCCGATGTTCTTCGGGTCGCGCTACATCAACGAGAATCGTGACTCGATGCTGGTCTATCTGGACGGCAACCAGACGACCCGGCTGGACGATTACTACGTGCCGGCCCGGCTTACTTCGACGCCGGGCAACCAGGAGTGCCCGGCAGTGGGTGCGATCCCGGCGCAGCCGGGGAGCCGCGTCCAATGGGACGGCAATTTCATAGCCGGTACCAACGTCCCCGGTGCAATTACGGTCGGCGCTCCGGTGCGTGGCTTCGAGCGCGTGCGCTACGCGCTCTACCAGCCGTCCGGCGACACGTTGTGGTACATCGGATTCCAGCCCGCCGGCCAAACCATTCAGCCGCTGGTTGGGCCGGTGCTCGCCAACGGCTTGACGTTCCAGTACTTCAACGCGGCCGGTGCCGTGACGGCGGTCCGCACCCAGGTCGCGCGGATCGACGTGACCGTACGCGCGCGCAGCACGGCACAGGTTCGAGCGGGTGGCGACGCACCGCGGCGCGCGATCGTCGACAGCATCACGTTCAGTGTGGCGTTGAGGAATAACAGGCGATTCTAGGAAGCAGTTGGAGGAGGCTCCTACGGCGAGCCTCGAGAACACTTAAGGAGGGGTCGTATGCGTACGGTTTCCGTTTTGCGGGATGAACGCGGCATGGCACTCGCAGTCGCGATCTTCGCCCTCGTCGTCGTGGGCGCGCTGGTCGCGGGCGCATTCTTCGCCGGCACCCAGGAACAACGGGTAGGCGAAAACCAGCGTCGCGTCATGACGTCCTTCGGCGTCGCGGAAGCGGGAGCCCAGGAGCGTCTGGTGCAGTGGGACCCGACGACCCAGAACCGCATCAAGCAGTATCCCGAAAGCTCCGTCGTCATTGCCACGCAGCCCGCACCCGGCGGAACGGGCAGCTACAGCGGCACGTGGTACCGCATGGGCCCGAACATCTTTTTGATCGACATCACGGGTCAGGATGCGCGTACCGACGCTGGCGCAATCGCCGGCGGCGGTGGGGCGCGCCAGCGCGTAGGGATGATCGCGCGTATCGCGCCCATCGAATTCGGCATCAAGGCCTCGCTCACCACCCAGGGTGGTGTGGCAGTCGGCGGTAATGCCGAAATCGACGGCAACGACCAGATCCCCACCGGCTGGGCGAGCTGTGATCCGCCGGGACCTGCACAAGCCGGCGTGCGGGACAACGGCGGTACCGTCGGTACGAGCGGTGCCGGCACCGTCCAGGGCAATCCACCCGTGGTGAACGATCCGTCGATCACCAGCAGCTCGTTCACCACCTTCGGCGGTTCCACGTACACCCAACTGGCGTCCCGTCCCGGGACTATTCAGCACCCTGGCGGCAACATCAACACGGCCCCGTCGTTCTCGAATGGCCAGTGCGATAAGACGGATATCAACAACTGGGGCGACCCGCACAATCCGCTATCGCCCTGCGGCAACTACTTCCCGATTATCCATGTGACTGGGAGCCTGGTGGTCAACGGGGTGCAGGGACAAGGTATCTTGTTAGTTGACGGTGACTTAACCGTCAACGGCTCCTGGGATTTCTACGGCATCGTGATCATCCAAGGCGACCTTAAGACAGCCGGTGGTGGTACGGCCGACGCGCACTTCTGGGGCGGCGTCATGGCGAAGAATGCCGACCTCTCGACTCAGAACCTGAACGGCCATGCGACGCTTAACTTCTCTGGCTGCGCGATTTTGGCGGCGTTACAGGCCCAAAGTCCGATCTCGCCGATGCGGCAACGGGGGTGGGCGCAGCTGTTCTAAAGTGGTCTAAGTGACGGTGGGCAAAACAGTTGTTGCTTCTGGCTCAAGTCGATTCGAGGCTTGACAGGTTAAGGGGCGGGGCCTATTGTAGTTTGCCCTCGCCCCTACTTGTCTCTGGACCAAAAGGTGCACATGGCCCTTTTTGGCTTTCTGGGCGGCAAAAAAACGACGGTCGGCCTCGATATCGGCTCCGGAATCATCAAACTCGTGGTCGTCGACCACGGGGGAAGTGAAGCCGAGCTGAGCAAAGTGGCGACCACAGAGGTCGCCGCCGATGCCATCGTCGAAGGCGAGGTTATGGACCCCGGCCTGGTTTCGGAGGCTATTCGGGGTCTGTTCGAGGCTGCCGGGGTCAAGCGCAAATCGGTCGTCACGGCCGTCGGTGGCCGCGACGTGATCGTGAAGAAGATCCAGATGGACCGGATGAAAGAAGCCGACGCCCGCGAAGTCATCCGCTGGGAAGCCGAGCAGCACGTGCCCTTCGACATGGCCAACGTCGAGCTCGACTTCCAGATCCTCGACCCTGACGCCGAAGGCCTCCAGATGAACGTCCTGCTCGTCGCCGCCAAGCGCGAACTGGTCGAGAGTCGCGTGGGGCTGCTGAGCGAGGCCGGTCTCGATCCCGCCATCATCGACGTCGACGCCTTCGCCATCCATAACGCGTTTGAGTTGAATCACCCCGATGCCATGCAGGGCGTCGTCGGGCTCGTCAACATCGGGCACGAAGTCACCAACGTGAACATCCTCGAGGATGGCATTCCGGTGCTCACCCGCGATCTCTCGGTGGGCACGCGTCGGTTCCGCGAAGATCTGCAGCGCGAAAAGGGTCTCGCGAGTGAAGAAGCCGAACGGATCATTCAGGGGACGGC
>DASTDR010000608.1:0-4830 GCA_035710265.1 Gemmatimonadales bacterium
TTCAGGTTCCCGACCGCCCGGGCTTCGGTATCGAGCTGAACGAGGCCGTAATCCGCTCGCGATCGCTACCGCTTTAGCAGCGCCGCCAGGATCTTCGCGTACTGCTCGTCGTAGGCGTTGAGCGTCTGCGCGCCAGGAAACTCTCTGATCTCACCGAGGATGTGCGGCGGCACGTTGCGGTCTTTGAAGCGTGGCCACTCGGGCAGGCCGCGCCCGTTCGGGTCGCCCGTCTTCGCGAAGTTCACCCAGTAGGACGACATCTGAGCCGCCATCGCGCGATCCCTGGCCGACGCCATCGCCAGCCTGGGCGAGCTGGCGTCGGGGTACACCCGCGGCGCCGAGAGATTGTCGAACGCATAGACGATTTCCGCGGCGTGGGTCGCCTTCAGGTCGCGGCCCCCTGGGTCGACCGGCGGCTCGTGCGTGAAGAGGTACCAGTAAGCCCGCTTCCCGATCGCCGCCTGGCGCTCCGCGAACAAACGCATCCCCCAGGCCAACGTGTCGCGGAAGGCCACGTTGCCGCCCATGGACGTGTGTTCGTCCTTGTTGGATCCCGCGATGAGATCCACCGCGTTCTGCCTGCCGTTGGCAAACGTGATCGAGAGATCCTCCGGAACAATCCAGCCATCGATGATCATCCCGGAGCCGCGCAGCGTCTTGACGACCTCTTCGGTGGACCGTGCGCGCAGCTCGGCGAGCGAAGGAAGAGGACGTGGCGCCGGCGGCGCCATCGCGCCGATACCGAGCCCCATCCACTGGCCGCTCTGGGAAATCGCGCGATGGAACAGCCCTTTGGCGACCGGCGATCCGACGAGGCCGCCCACCATGGCCGCGCCCGCTGATTCGCCGAAGATGGTGACGTTGTTCGGATCACCACCGAAGGCGGCGATGTTCCTCTGGACCCAGCGCAGCGTGGCGATAGTGTCCATCAGTCCCTGGTTGCCGGACGCGTTTCGTCCCGACTCCTTCGTCAGCTCCGGGTGCGAGAAGAATCCAAACGCTCCGAGCCTGTAGTTGAACGTGACGAGCACGGCGCCCTTCGTGGCCAGCGCCTCGCCGTCGTTGTGCGGACTCGATCCGGCGCCTTCACTGTACGCGCCGCCAAAAATCCAGACCATCACCGGCTGGCGCGCATTGGCGGTGGCCGCCGACGTCCAGACATTGAGGAACAGGCAGTCCTCGCTCGGCTTCGGCGAATCCGGCAAGTCCACCGAGACGTTGTTCGGCGAGCGTGCCGGCTGCGACGGCTGCACGCAGACGTTGCCGAACCGATCGGCCTTCCGGACACCATCCCACGTCGCGACCTGCTGCGGCTCCTTCCATCGCAGCTCGCCGACAGGCGGGGCCCCGAACGGAATCCCCTTGAAGGCTCGCACGCCGGACGCCAGGGTCACACCCGATACGAGGCCTGCGTCGGTCCTGACAGGATCGGAGATGGCTGCCGGAACGCCGCTTGTCGTGGCGATAACGAGCGCGGCGCAGACTGCGAACGTGATTCTGACCCTCATTGTGCGGTTACCCTCTCCCTCTTCTGGCCGCGCCTGTTGCGGTCCTCTACTTCTGCAGGAGCGCTGGCCAATTGACGACGAGCATGAGCGGCGCCGCCGCAGACGACGGGTCCGCGGTGTTCACGAGAAACCGCTGGCCGTCTGGCGAGACGTCGTAAAAGTAGCGCGGCGTCACGGGATGTACCTGAAACAGTTTCTTGACGGCACCAACGTCAACGCGCTCGGCTTCCACCGATACGGCTGCCGACATCAGCGTGTTGGCCGGCCCGACGTAAACCAGCTCTTTGCTGTCCCGGGGCCACCGAGGAGCGCTGCCGCCCGTCGTGGAAATCTGCCTTTGGCCCCCTCCACCCCCTCCAGGTCGAAACGAGGCGACGTACACTTCGAATCGGCCCCCTGTCTGGTTCGATCGGTAGGCAATCCAGCGGCCGTCTGGCGAAAACACGCCGGTGCCTTCACTGGCCTCGGTGTTGAGAAAAGGAAAGGGCTTTCGATCGTCTCCGGTCAGCGGCAACACCCACAGGTCCTGTCCCGTGGTCGGGCTAGTCCCGACATAGAGAAGAAACCGCCCGTCAGGCGACCAGCTTTGCGGATACTTGTCCATGTCGTCAACCAGTAGCTCCTCCTCGGTGCCGGCGCCGCTGGCCGCCTTGATGTAGAGATCCAGGTGTCCCTGCTTGCGGCGTGAGCTGAAGACGATGCGGCTGCCATCGGGCGAAAACCGCGCGTCCAGGTCGTCTTCCCGATCGAATGTGAGTCTGTTGCGAAGCCCCTTGGCGACTTCGTAGGTCCACACATCGCGAGTCGTGGTTCCAGCCTCCATGATGCTCACGGTCGCGTGAGCGGCGTCGGGAGAAAGACCGACATCGAGATACTTCGCGCGGTCGCCGAGCTTGCCAGTCTCGGTGCCTGTGCGGTCCCGCCACACCAGCTCCGAGCCTCCTGACGTGTCAGCCCGGTAGACGAGGTGGCCCGCTTCAGAAACACTGAACGTGCCCGTTCGGAGAAAGTCGGTCCCTTCGTTGACCTGGACGTGATCCGCAAGCGGCACCGCATCTCCCGAGAGCGCCATGCGGCCGGCGTCGAAGGGCTGCGCCATCAGCGTGCTGCCACGCAGAAACACCAGCGCACCCCGTGCAAACTGCACGTTGGACGCGCTATCGAAGATCCGTGTCCGATCCGTCGAGTCCAGCGAGCCGGCATACACGCCGCGAGGCACTCCGCCGCTGCCCTGGGCCAGATACAGGAAGTGCCGGCCATCAGGCAGGAAGAACGGGAACGCATGAGAGCTCTCCCCAGCTTTCGTGTCGAGCGACGTGACCGCAGACGGCATGCCCCCCGTCGCTGAGACTCGAAACAGAGGCGATCCCTGCGTCGGCGTGAAAAGAATGACGTCGTCGCCGTTCCAGGCGCCTGGCCGCGTTCCACTGGCGTCAGCGACCTCGAAGGGGGGCGCACTTCCGGTCGTGTCGATCGTCTTGAGCTTATTACTGGTGACGAACCCGAGAAAGCGGCTGTCCGGTGACCAAAAAAGCGCCGCGGCGCCCTCGGTCCCGGCGAGCGGCTGCGGCGCGAGGCCATCGAGTGGGCGCACGTAAACCAGTCGGGCGCCGTTGGCGTCCGACCCGATGAATGCCAGCCGGCGTCCATCGGGCGAAAGCGACAGCGTCGCTTCAACGCCTGCATCGGACGTGACGGTTACCGGAATGGTGCTGCGATAGACGCGCCCGTCGCGAGGCTCTCGCACGATGTAGGCCCCTGCTCCGGCGGCGAGCACGGCGGTGAGCGCGATGTAGGCCGCGACCCTCCACTCGGGCCGCTTCGTCTGGTGAGTCACGCCGGCGGACGTCGTCGCGAGGTCGTCGATCACGAAGAGTGCGGTTGTGGCATCCGCGATTCGCCGTTTGGGATCCTTTTCCAGGCATCGCCGAACGAACACGCGAATCGACGCCGGTACGTTCGCAGGCCATGCGTTCCAGTCGGGCTCGCTCTTGAGCACGGTCGCGAGCGTGTCGGCCACGTCCTCGCTCTGGAACGCACGCCTCCCGGTCAACATCTCGTAGAACACGCACCCAAAGGCCCAGAGATCGCAGCGCTTGTCGACCGGTCGTCCTCTGGCCTGTTCGGGACTCATGTACGCGGCTGTCCCGAGAATCACGCCGGCCCTGGTCATCGCGGGAGTCGTGATAGTCGGTGAGTTGTCGGGATCTTCGGCGCCCTGAGCCCCGTCCTGCGGAGTCTGGTCCAGCGCTTTCGCGAGTCCGAAATCCAGTAACTTCACGGCACCATCCGGGCGCAGCTTGATGTTCGCGGGCTTCAGGTCGCGGTGGACGGTGCCGTGCTCGTGCGCCGCCTCCAGCGCTTTGGCGATCTGCCTCGCGATCGACTGCGCCTCGTCCAGGGGAATCGGGCCCTCTGCAATGCGGTCGGCGAGCGTCGGACCGTTGACCAGTTCCAGGACCAGCGCAATGACAGCCGCCTCTTCGAGGCCGTAGATGGCCGCGATGTTCGGATGATTCAGCGACGCGAGGACCTGCGCTTCGCGCCGGAAACGAGCTAAACGATCGGGGTCGAGCGCGAAGGCCGGTGGGAGAACCTTCAGCGCGACGTCCCGCTTCAGCTTCGTATCGCGGGCGCGATAGACCTCGCCCATGCCGCCAGATCCGATATGGGCCGCGATCTGGAACGCTCCAATCGTCGTTCCCGGCGGAAGTTGACTCATGGGCGTGCCTCTATTGCCGTCACGTCTGCCTTTTGCCCTTAGACCTACTCGGCGCTCAATCCCGACACTCGAAACTCTTCGCGTCCTGCGGATCACCCTGCCCTTTGTAGTGCGGGTGCTGCGGGTACGCGCACAACGGACGACTGCGTCCCGGCAGCGTCCTGCCGGTCGCCGTGACGGCAGGCGGCGTTCCCTTTTCGACCCACTCGACGACCGCGGTCAGCAGATCGAAGCTGTCGAGGGCCCGGCCGCCCGCGCAATGTCCCATCCCGGGCACGAGATACAAACGGCCCCAGTTCGTCACCTTCTCGGGCCCGCCGTTGGCCTTCGTCATGCGCTCGAAGTAGTCCACGGTGTCGAGCGCGGAGAACCACGGGTCGCTCACGCCGTGGAAGAACACGAGCTTGCCGCCATGGTTCGAATAGGTATTGAGGTTCGTCCAGCTCGACGTGGCCGACAGGACCCCGCCCGGGTCAGCCGCCGCTGCTTCCGCCCTCGCATCGACGTCCATCGTCGTCGCCGAGAACGGCCGGCCCACGGGGTTCGACCCTCCGTGCAGCAGGCCGGGAATTCCCTGAGTCGCAGCGATGCCGGTGTCGT
>DASTDR010000609.1:0-2387 GCA_035710265.1 Gemmatimonadales bacterium
GGGGACGGCGGCGTATATGAGCCCGGAGCAGGCGAAGGGACGCGCTGCCGACAAGCGCAGCGACATCTGGGCCTTTGGCTGCGTGCTCTACGAGATGCTCACCGGGAGGCGTCCATTCGAAGGAGACGACGTCTCCGACACGCTCGCCTTCGTACTGACGAAGCAACCCGATTGGGGGGCGCTGCCGAAGGCAACCCCGGTCGCCATCAGTCGATTGCTGCGCCGGAGTCTCGAGAAGGACCGCAAGCGACGGCTGTCGGACATCGCCGACGCGCGTCTCGAACTCGACGAGGCCGCGAGTGCGCGGGGGGAGATCGACCAGCACGTGTCGACGACGCGAGGCGTACTCGGGGTTCGCGAGCGTATCGGGTGGGTCATTGGATTACTGATCGCCGCCGCGATCGCCGTTGCTGCCATGCTCGTCGCCGCGCGTGCCCGAACTCCTGGGGACGCCCCCGAGATGCGCGTGGACATCGTCACACCCCCGACATCCGACCCGGCGGGGTTCGCCCTGTCACCGGACGGCCGGTCGCTTGTCTTTGTCGGTGAATCGGACGGCAACTCCAGGCTCTGGCTGCGGGGGCTGGATCAGGGGACGGCGCGCGCGCTGGCTGGCACCGAAGGAGCGGCCCTGCCCTTCTGGTCGCCCGACGGCCGGTCAATCGGTTTCTTCGCGGGTGGCAGTTTGAAACGGGTCGACATCAGCGGCGGGATGCCGCGACCGCTCGCGAACGCCGCGCCCGGGTTTGGCGGGGCCTGGAGTGCCGATGGCGTGATTCTGTTTGCTTCAACGTCGAGCACTCCGATCCTCCGCGTGCCGGCCGACGGCGGCGAGGCGGTCGCACAGACCACGCTGGATCGGCCCCGTCAAATCAGCCATTCGTTCCCGCTGTTTCTGCCAGGAGGACGTGAATTCCTCTTCTGGGCGCGAGGAACCAACGAGGGCCAGGGAATCCACCTCGGCTCACTTGATGCGCCGGCTATCACACGTCTGACCGAGGCGGACGGACCTCCGTTCGCCTATCTGTCGTCGCCCGGCACGGCCGACTCTCACGAAGGAGGCTGGTTGCTGTACGTGCGACAGGGAACGCTGGTGGCGCAGCGGTGGGACCCGACAAGGAAAGCGCTCAGCGGTGAGCCTGTTTCAATCGTCGACTCCGTGGGCACCGGTGGTAGTGGGATTACGATGGCGATTATCCCCAGCGCAGCCTTTTCCGCGTCAGAATCGGGCCTGATCGCGTATCGGGCCGCTGTCACCGTACAAACACAGCTGACGTGGTTCGATCGATCGGGACGACCGGTCGGCACCTTCGACGCTCGTGACGAAAGGCTGCAAAATCCCGAGCTCTCCCCCAACGGCCGCCAGGTGGCAGCGAGTCGCACCGTCGAGACCAACTCGGACGTGTTTCTCATGGATGGTGCGCGCAGGACGCGGCGCACGTTCGACGCCGCAAACGAACGGTACCCAGTGTGGTCACCTGACGGAGGTTGGCTGGCGTTTGCTTCTGAACGCAAGGGCGTCGCAGATCTCTACCGGAAGCGCGTGAGCGGCGGCGGCGACGAACAACTGTTGGAATCGCCCTACGCCAAGAACGTGGACGACTGGTCGCCGGACGGCCGATTCCTGCTCTACAACGAAGAGGATCCGGTCACTTTGCGAGACCTGTGGGTGCTTCCGCTCGACGGTGACAGGAAACCGTTCGTCTTCTTGAAGACGAACTCCCAGGAACACCGCGGTCAGTTCTCGCCACCAGATGGACGCTTCGTCGCGTACGTGTCCAACGAGCCAGGGCAGCACGAGATCTTCGTGGGCCCATTTCCGGCGTCTGATAACCAATCGCAGATCTCGGCAGGTGGCGGGATTCAACCGCGCTGGAGTCACGACGGGAAGGAGCTGTACTACATCGCGCCAGATGGAAAGCTGATGGCCGCGACCATCACGGTGAAGAACGGCGCGATCGAGGCGGGAACACCGAGAGTGTTGTTTCAGACGCGCACTCCCGGCGGCGCGCTACAGCCCTATTCGAGACCACAGTACGACGTCTCGTCCGACGGGCGATTCCTGATCAACACCATCGTCGAAGGAACAGCCACATCGCCGATCACGCTGCTCCTGAACTGGAAGCCGAACAAGAAGTAGGCAGGGGGCAGTTGGCAGGGAGCGGGGGACGGGGGGCAAGGGGCCCGCTCTTCTACCGGTTATGCGTGGGCAGGTGCGGCAGGTCCCGGTTGTTCTCGTTGCAGATGAATTCCAGGAGCTCGCCGCTCGCCAGGAGACGGGCCTCCTGGGTGACCGTCCACGGACGCGTGTACGCCTTCGGGTCGTCGATCGTCACCTGAATCTGCATGCGCCCGAAGTCTTTTCGCGTGAATCTCTCGGTGACGTG
>DASTDR010000610.1:0-2678 GCA_035710265.1 Gemmatimonadales bacterium
CCGATCAGCAGACCTTCTTTAAGAATGTCGGCGATGTGATTGCTGACGAAGCGTGCCACGAGATTTCCGGCTGCCAACGAAACGCCGAGGGCGCAGACGCCAATGATGAGGCTCGTCCTGCCGCGGCGAAGGAGCTCGCGCAACCGGTGTCTCGAAAGTTCCGCGCGGTGACGGAAGAATTGGTGAATCGCTTCCCGGAGTTCCACTGGTTCGTTCGGCAGTCCGGCCGGCCGGTCCAGGTAGACCGCAAGCCCAAACGTTGCCGACGGTGAAGCCTCTCTTGCCCAATCGACGATGAATTCCTCGGCATTGGGATCGAGGTCTCGTTCGCGGAACGGTGACGGATCGATGGCGTTGAATAGCTGCTTCAGCTCGGAAACGCGCACTTCGATCAGTTCACAGGTCCCAGGAAGCGGGTCGCCAGCAGAGGGCAGTGACGTATTCGACATCCCAGGTCCTGGCGCGTTGCTCGCTCGCTTCCCGCACTATTCCTCGAACGGCGCGTTCATCAACAGATCGACGGTCGATACTGGCTTGTAGCCGGGCACGAAGCGCTCCCCGAAATCACGCAGAAAGTTGTCGGAGCTTGTCTCCGGCTTCGCCGACACGAAGCGGCAGCACGCCTCCGCGAACTGGGTTTTCATCTTGAGACGTGGGAAAGCCCGGAGAATTTCGGTCATGTCCTCTGACGGGATCAGGTCGAAGAAGAACCCGCCATAATCGAGCCCGATGCCCATCGTGCTCACCGCCACCTCCGGCTCCTTGTGAAGCGCGATTGAGACCGTCGAGTTGAGGGCGACGAGGTCCCAGATCAGTTGTGCGCGGCGATCCGAGATGCCTCGTTCCTTGACGAACGATCGAGCGGCGGCAGCGCTGTTGACCTCGAAGCGATTCGAGCCGGAGACGGCGGGCGAGAGGCCAATGTCGTGGAGGATGGTGCCGAGCGCGACCACTTCGAGGTCGCAGTCGATGCCTTTCGACTGCCCGATCTTCGCTGCGAACAGCCACGATCGCATGGCGTGATTGAAGAGATAGGGGTCGTACAACGTCCTGGCGTAGTCGATCGCCTCGGTGATGAGCGGCGAATCAGGCACGCCGACGCCCGCGATCACACGCGCGCCCAGGTCAATGGACTTGGTCATCGGTTTTTCTCCTTCCCGTCCAGCGGGTCCGGGACGACAGCGACGACCAGGTGCCGCTGTCGTCACCCGTTGTGGATCACGCGACAACCGGCTGGCCCTGCTTGCAGAAGGCGAGCAGGTCCCGGTTGACGAGGTCGGGATGCGTGGCGGTGAGGCCATGCGACAGGCCCGGATAGTAGATTTCCGCAGCCCCCTTGATCAGCTGGGCTGACTTCTTCCCCGAATTCTTGACCGGCACGATCTGGTCGTCCTCGCCGTGCATGACCAGGGTCGGGATGTCGAACTTCTTCAGATCCTCGGTGAAGTCCGTTTCAGAGAACGCCTTGATGCTGTCGTACGCGTTCTGGAGGCCCGCCTGCATGCTCCAGAGCCAGAACTGATCCAGCGTGCCTTGCGACACCTGTGCGCCAGACCGATTGGCGCCATAGAACTGGGGAGCGAAGTCCTTGTACGTCTGCGAGCGGTCCTTGGCCAGGGCGCTCCGCAGGCCGTCGAAGACTTCCATCGGGAGTCCTTCCGGGTTGGCCGCAGACTTCAACATGATCGGCGGCACGGCGGCGATGAGAACCGCCCTGGCCACGCGCTTCGTCCCGTACCGTCCGATGTAGCGCGCGACTTCTCCGCCGCCAGTCGAGTGTCCCACCATCGTGATGCCATTGAGATCCAAGGCCTCGATCAGGGCAGCCAGATCGTCGGCATACCCGTCCATGTCGTTTCCGGACCACGCCTGGCTGGATCGGCCATGGCCACGGCGATCGTGCGCCACGACGCGGAAGCCCTCCTGTGCGAGGAACAGCATCTGGGCGTCCCACATGTCGGAGTTCAACGGCCATCCGTGTGAGAACGTGACGACCGGGCCCTTGCCCCAGTCTTTGTAGTAGATGGTCGTGCCGTCTTTCGTTGTGATCGTGCTCATGGGCGTGTCTCCTCAATGAAGAACGTGTGACGCGGCACTCCCAAAGACCGGAGACCACGCCGGGATGTGACAGCGGTGGCGCCGAGTGTCACAGAACATCGGCCGATGCGGTCTGTTGTGGCAGCGGTGAAACATTGATCTCGCGCGGGAAGAGGCCGAGCCTTCACTGCGCGAGTTTGTCGAGGCCACGCTGCCGGAACGCGTGCGGCAGGCATCACCCGTCCGGATGGAGGTGACCGTAGGAGACCCAGCGGAAGCGATTCTGCAAACCGCTCGCAGGGTGGATTCCGGAAACTCCTTCTCGGCTCGACGACCGAGCACGTATTGCGGAGGACCGAGTGGCCCGTTCTTACAGTGCCTCCAGGAGCAGTAAATGCACCAGCCGTGGAACACCCAGGCGTTCAGCTAAGGAAAATTCTGTTGGCGACCGACTTTCGCGAGAGCGCGATGAGTGCCACGAAGTGGGCGGCCGACCTCGCGAGCGATGTCGCTGCCCCCCTCGTCCTGGCGCATGTGGTCGAGCCCGCGCTCGTGCCCCCGGTGTGGGAGGCCTTAGTAGCCGATTTCGAAGACGAGCGCGTCGCAGCCGGACGGCGAATGCTGGCGAGATTGTCCGCCAG
>DASTDR010000611.1:0-3988 GCA_035710265.1 Gemmatimonadales bacterium
GGCGCGCGAAGACTAGCGCCTACTCCTCCCCCCCTTCCAACCCCAGTCCCCTCGTGGAACTCTATCCCGCCGTCGATCTGGAGGGCGGGCGGGTGGTCCGCGCACATGGCGAGATGGCGGAGCCGCTGCGCGCGCTCGACATGCTTACACGCGCGGGCGCCCGCTGGATTCATCTCGTCGATATGGACCGCGCCTACGGCCGCGGCGACAATCACGCGCTGATGCAGGCCGTGATCGATGCCGCGACAGTCCGGGTCCAGGTGGGCGGCGGGCTGTTTCGTGAGGGCGACATCGATCAGATGTTCGCGCTCGGCGCGGCGCGGGTCATTATCGGACCACGCGGCGCCGTGGACGGCAGCCTCGTCGAGCGCGTGCTCGCCCGTCACGGCGCGACCCGGCTGGCCGCCGGCATCGATGCCAAACAGGGCCGCGTGGCGCCCCGCGGCACGGAGGACATCCTCGATCTCACCGCGCTCGATCTGGCGGCGCGGGTCGCGCGCCAGGGGATTCGCACCATCGTCTACAATGAAGTCACGCGCGACGGCATGATGAGCGGTCCGGATATCGAAGGCGCCAGGCAAATCGCCGGCCTCGGAGTCGACGTGATCGTTTCAGGTGGCGTGGGCTCGCTCGATGACTTGCGTGCGGCGCGCGGCGCAGGGCTGGCCGGTGTCTGCGTCGGGCGGGCGTTGTACGACGGGCGCTTTACGATCGCGGAGGCGCTGGCATGCCTCTCGTGATTTTGCGTGCCGTCGCCGTGCTGGCGCTGATCCTGCTCCTGTGGAACCCGGCGAGCTCGCGCATTCTGCCATCGGGTGATCAACCCATCGTGCTGCTCGACGCGTCTTTGAGCATGAGCGGAAGCCGGTGGCAGGCCGCGCTCGACAGCGCTCGGCGAGCCGCGCCCGGAGCACTGATCTGGCGCTTCGGGACCCAGGTTGACGCGTTCGACACCACGCCGCCGCGCGCGGGCGCGAGCCGACTTGGTCCCGCGCTCGAAGCCGCGGCGGCCCGCGCGGGTGAAGTCATCGTCGTGACGGACGGCAAGATCGACGACATCGCCATCATCCCCGCCGATCTGCTGCGCCGGCCCCGCGTGATGCTCCAATCCGATTCGGCGGGCTTCGACGCGTACGTCGCGACCGTCGATGGGACGAGACACGTCACCCGGACGGACACCGTGCGGTTGCGTGTGAGCTACGGAACCGGGGGGAAGCGGGAAGGGGGAAGCGGGAAGGGTACGGCGACTCTCGAGGTGCGCGTTGGTGATCGGACACTGGCGAGCCAGCGCGTGACCCTGCCTGACAGTGGGACGTTGGAGACGAGTATTACCCTTCCCGCTTCCCGCCTCCCCCTTCCCGGTTGGCAAGTGCTCGACGTGCGACTGGAGGGGGCGGGTGACGCCGAGCCTCGAGACGACGCCCGCTTGTTCGCGATCGAGGTGAGTGTCGAGCCGGCCGCCGTGATCTTCGCCTCGCCGCCCGACTACGAGGCGCGATTTCTGGCGCGGACGCTGGCGGACGTGGCGCGCATCCCGGTGAAGACATTCGTCGAGACCGAGCCCGGTCGCTGGCGCGACGCGGCGACCCTCGCGCCGGTCGGCATCGCCGAGCTCACGCGCGCCGCCGCCAACGCGCGGCTGACCGCCGCGGTGGGTGATCCGCAGCGCGCTCGGCCGATCATCGGCACTAGCCGGGGCGCGCGCTTGTCCTGGGCCACGAACGGGCAACCCGGCGACTGGTACGTCGATCGGCCTCAGGCGTCTCCGTTCAGCGCAGCGCTCGCGGGTGTGCTGTGGGACTCGCTGCCGCCGGCGACGGCGGTCGTGCCGGTGGGCGATTCGGGTGCGACCGTCGCGCTCGCGGCGCGGCTCGCGCGGCGCGGGCCGGCCCGGCCGATCGTGCGCCTCGCCGGCGCTGCGAGTGGCGGCCGCGAAGCCACGATCGGTGCCGCGGGATTGTGGCGCTGGGCCTTCCGCGGCGGCGCGGCCGAAGAGGCGTATCGAAGTCTGGTCGCCGCGCTGGTGGACTGGCTGCTTGGGGAGCGGGGAGCAGGAAGCAGGGAGCGGGTGGTGCTGGAGTCGACCGAGGTTCCCAACGGCCTGCCGGTCGTGTGGCGCTGGACCGGCGCAGACGAGCCGCGCCCGCTCGCGGTCACGCTGCGCTCCCGGGGAGGGGGGGGGGACTCGACGCGGACCGATACGCTGCGGTTTGACGGCTCCGGTCGCGCCGAGCTGGTGCTGCCGGCTGGCATCTACCGCTACACGCTGAGCGGCGGGTCCGAGCATGGGATCGTTGCGGTCGAAGAGTGGTCCGGCGAGTGGCTGCCGCGCGCTCCAGCGCTGCGCGCGCAAGCAGGCGAGGCCACGGCGCGCCTGGCCTCCACCGGACTGCGCGACCGCTGGTGGTTGTTCGTCATCGCCATCGCCGCGCTGGCGACCGAGTGGGCGCTGCGACGGCGCCAGGGTCTGCCCTGATGGGGCTGTGGAAGCAAGTCTCGCGCTTCTTCACGGGCGGCGCGTCGGATTATGCCACGCTCGAGCAAGTGCAGCAGATCCTGGTCGAAGCCGATTTTGGCGTCGCTGCCACGAACGAAACCGTCCAGCGGCTCAGCAAGGCCAGGCAAGTCGATCAGGCCGCGCTCGAGCAGATCGTGGTCGAGCAGCTCGGTCCGCCGGGCACACCGCTGGCGCGGGCGGACGGCCGGGGCCCGACCGTCGTCCTCGTGTTCGGCGTCAACGGGACCGGCAAGACCACGACGGTCGCCAAGCTCGCGCACCGGCTCCAGGCCGAGGGTCGCAGCGTGTTGTTGGCGGCGGCCGACACGTTTCGCGCCGGCGCGACGGAGCAGCTCGAGATCTGGGCCAAGCGCCTGAACGCGCCGTTCGTCGGCGCCAGCTCGGGGAAGGGCGCCGATGCAGCGGCCGTCGCGTTCGACGCGGTCGATGCAGGCATCGCGCGCGGCATCGATACCGTGCTCGTCGACACCGCGGGACGGCTGCATACCGACGAGCGCCTGCGCGAAGAGTTGAAGAAGGTCGTGCGCGTGGTGGGGAAGCGGCAACCCGGGGCGCCGCATGAGTCGCTGCTCGTGCTCGACGCGACGATCGGCCAGAACGCAGTGCACCAGGCGCGCGAGTTTGCCGCGGCCGTGCCGCTCACGGGACTCGTGATCACCAAGCTGGACGGGACCGCCAAGGGCGGCAGCGTCGTTGCATTGCGCCGGGCGATCCCTGCTCCGATTCGGTTCCTGGGCACTGGCGAGACACTCGGGGACCTGGAACTATTCGATCCCGTGAGATTTGCGCATCGGCTGGTGAGTGAATGAGTGGTCGGTTGTCGGTCATCAGTCGTCGGTGCAGTGTCATCGACGATACTGATGACCGATGACGAGGACTGATGACCATGCTCACCCTGGCGAGTCCCGTAAAGTTCTTGAAAGGCGTCGGCCCAAAACGCGCTGAGGCTCTTCAGAAGCTCGGCATTCGGACAGTCGGCGACCTGCTGTACCACGTCCCGCATCGCTATCTCGATGCCACCACGGTCACGCCGCTCGCGCGCGCGATGGTGGGGCAGGATGTGACGAGCGTCGGGCGCGTGGTGAGCACGGGGATCCTGCCGACGCGACGCGGGCTGCGCGTGTTCCGCGCGATCCTGCGGGACGCGAGCGGATTGCTCGAGTGCGCCTGGCCGGGGCGTCCGTTTCTCGAGCGCCAGATCAAAAAGGGCCAGCTGCTGCTCGTCACCGGCCCGGTGCGGTACTACCACGGCAAACAGATCGTGCCGCGCGAATTCATCGTGCTCGCCGAGGAAGGCGAGGAGGCTGGGGACGCGGGGCTCGTCTTGCCGGTGTATCCGGCGACGGAAGGGCTCAGCCACCGGCAGATCAGGGCGCTGGTGCAGCAGCATCTGGACGCGCTGTTGCCGCTCGTCAGCGATCCGCATCCCGCCGAGTTCCGCCGCCGGCACGATCTGACCGAGCTTCGGCG